>JAPSIU010000060.1 GCA_031178565.1 Leucobacter sp.
ACGGTGGGATTTGAACCCACGGTAGGGGGTTACCCTACACGACTTTTCGAGAGTCGCACCTTCGGCCGCTCGGACACGTCACCGCGGAAAAGCTTACGGGATCCGCCCCTCGAATGCGAATCGAGGCGGGACCCCGCGCGAGAGGCTCGGATCCCCGCTCAGCGGCCGGCGGGTTCCCACGTCTCGAGTTCGTCGAGCGCGACCGAGGATCCCGTTCCCGCCGATCGGTAGGCGGCCTCGATGATGGCGCTCAGACCGAGCGCCAGCTCGACGTTCTCCGTGTCGAGCGTCCCCGCGTCCACGTGGCGCACCCAGCGCTCGAAGGCGGTCCCCTGCGAGTCGGGGAGCGGCCACGAGGTCCAGCGCTGCGGCTCCGCGGCGAGGCTGCGCACCCGGACGACCCCGTCGGGGCCGAGGGGATCCGGATCGGAGTCGGCGAGCCCGTTCTGCGCCCGCTGCACGAGTTCGCCGATCCCGTCCTCGCTGTAGAGCAGCGAGCCGCCGGTGCCGTGCGCCTCGATGCTGAAGGGGGTGATCGCACTCGTGGAGCCGGTCTCCGCGATCGCGACGGCGCCGTCAGGATACGACATCGTGACGACCGCGGACGCCGGGATGGACCGCCTGCACGGCGCAGCCGAGGCGGTCGGCAGGATCCGGTCGCTGCTGTGGAAGCGGCCCGACGCGTCCTTCGACGCGGCGTTCTCGCACCAGTAGGGGGCGAGGCGCAGGGCGTTCCCCGGACGGGTACTCGCAGAACCTCCCACCCTGTCAGCGTGAGCACGTATCTTGGACGCATGGCCGTCGCCGAACCCCTCACCGCCGTCACCGATCTCGCCGCGCGCGTCGCCACCGCGATGGGGCGCGTGATGAGCGGCAAGGCCGAGGCGGTCGAGACGTCGATCATGACGCTGCTCGCGGGCGGGCACATCCTCATCGAGGACGTGCCCGGTGTCGGCAAGACGACACTCGCGACGGTGCTCGCCCGCTCGCTCGACGCCGGAGTGCGCCGCATCCAGTTCACCTCCGACATGCTCCCGACCGACGTCACGGGTCTGTCCGTCTACGACCAGGACACGCACGAGTTCCGCTTCCACCCGGGCCCCATCTTCACGAACATCGCCGTCGGCGACGAGGTCAACCGCGCCACCCCGAAGACCCAGTCGGCCCTCCTCGAGGCGATGGCCGAGCACTCCGTCACGGTCGACGGGCACACCCGTGCGCTGCCGGAGCTCTTCATCGTCGTGGCCACCCAGAATCCGCACGACATGGAGGGGACGTTCCTGCTCCCCGAGGCGCAGCGCGATCGGTTCATGACGCGGATCTCGCTGGGGTATCCCGACGCCGACGCGGAGGTCGCGATGCTGACGGCTCGTGAAGCGGCGGATCCCGCCCGCTCCGCCGCTCCGGTGGCGAGCGTCGAAGAGGTCGTCGCTGCGCAGCGCATCGTCTCGCGCGTCCACCTCGCCGAGGAGGTCTCCCGGTATCTCGTCGCGATCGTCTCGGGCACGCGGACGCACCCGGGCATCTCGCTCGGAGGGAGCCCGCGGGCCTCGCTCCATCTGTCCCGCATGGCCCGAGCCCGCGCGGCCGTGCGCGGCCGATCCTTCGTCTCTCCCGACGACGTCGCAGCGCTCGCGGGGATCGTGCTGCCGCACCGGCTCGCCCCGCGGGGCAGATTCGGCTCATCGGCGGAGTCCCTGTCCGCGGCGGCGGGCATCGTCGCCGAGATCGTCGCCCGCACTCCCGTCCGCTGATCATGCCGCTCGCGCTCACCGGACGAGGCTGGGGCGTCCTGCTCGCGGCCCTCGGCTTCTGGGCGGGCTGGCTCGTCGTCGGCCTGCGCGACATCTGGTACCTCGTCGCGTTCCTCGCAGCGCTCCTCGCGGTCGCGCTGGTCTTCGTCGTCGCGATCCCGCTGGTCGCACGGATCGAGGTGCGGCTCTCCGCATCCGATCCCACGCCGGAGGCGGGGGAGACGGTGGCGCTGACGGCGACCCTGAGGCATCGGCTCCCGATCGCGATGCGCATCGGGATCCTCTGGGCGTTGCCGGGCGACCGCCGAACGGGAGAGGCAAGGACCCCCGCGGGGGAGGCGAGGATCCCCGCGGGGGAGCCTGCGGCGGTGCGGATCGAGTGGGTGCCCGAGCGCCGCGGTCCTGCGTCGATCCGCCTCGCCGCGGTGACGCTGCGCGATCCGCTCGGACTGCTCGTGCGCCGGTCGCGGCCGGACGAGGCCCTCGAGATCCTCGTGCTGCCGAGGCTTCTCGACGACCTGGCGGATCTCATCGACGGCGGCGGCGTGCTCGACTCCGACGCGCGACTCGGGTCTCGAGCGTCGAGTCTCGGTTCGGGATCGCCCGGCGGATCCGTGCGTGGTTATCGGACGGGAGACCCGCTCAGACAGATCCACTGGAAGCAGAGCGCCAGGCAGGGGGAGCTGCTCGTCAATCTGCCGGAGGATCCGGGGAGCGAGGAGCGCTCGCTCTACCTCGACACGGGGCGCGCGTCCGGCGCCGGGGAGGACTTCGAACTGGCCGTCTCCGCCGCAGCGACGCTCGCCCTGCACTGGCTGCACCGCGGGCACCCGGTGGTCCTGCGACTCGGCGGGGATCGCCCGACGACCGCGGCATCGGAGAGCGAGGCGCTGCGCGCCCTGGCTCGCGTGCAGCCGGATGCCGCGGAGCTCGACGCGCGCGGATCGGCCGTCGCCGAGCCGTCCTTCGACGGAGTCGATGTGCTCGTCGCCGGAACGCTCACGTCGCGGATCTCGGAGCGGTTGTCGAGCCGGCCCGGACTGGGCGGCCTGCTGCTCGTCGTCCGGCGTGATCCGGACGCCGCGGTGCCCGGATCGTGGCGGATGATCCCGATCCCGGCTCCGGGCCCCGATCCGGCCTCCGACCCGGGTCGCGGAGCCGGCCTCTTCGCGAACGGCACGCGCTTCCGGGAGGAGCGCCGTGGCTGAGCGGAGGACGGCACGGGACCGGGGCGGCGATCGGCCCGGTCGCCTCCGGCTCCTCCTCGCGGGGGTCGTCGTCACCGGGCTCTGGGTGCTCGGCTTGCTCGGCCTGCGCTCCGTCTTCGCCGACGGCGCCTGGCTGCCGCGGGCGATCCTCCTCAGCGGAGCGGTGGTCCTCGGTCCCTGTCTCCTGCGGTTCGCTCTGCCCCGACTGCGCACGCTCGCGGTCGCGGCGACGGGAGTGTGCGCGGCCGCGCTGTGGCTGTGGTGGAGCCACTCCTCGGGGCGTCTGCTGCTCTGGATCGGTGAGCCCTCGGTCGTGCTCGAGAGGATCCAGGCGGAGATCCTCCAGGGATCGGCGCCGATGGAGATCGGCGGGGCGCTGCAGGATCTGCTGCTCGGGGCCGTGCTGCTGTGGGCGCTGGTGTCGTCCCTGGTCCTGACCGGCGTCGGCGGATCCCTGCCGGCGGGCCTCGTCGTCGCCCCCGTGCTCCTCGCGGCCCCCGTCGTCACGAGCCGATCCGCCGACTGGCTCCTCATCCTCGGGGCGGGGCTGCTCCTCGCACTCCTCGCGTGGATCGGGTCGCCGTCGAGAAGCGTCGGCGGGCTCGTCGCCGCGGGACTGGCGGTCGCGCTCGCCGCCGGGGCGGTCGCGATCGCACCGGCCACGAGGGATCGGGTCTGGAACGACTCGGTGATGCTGGCTCCGGTCGGAGGCGCCGTGCCCGACGTCACCATCGCGCTCGCCGAGGATCTGCGCCAGCGGAGCAGCGCGGAGGCCTTCTCCTACGTCGCCGAGGAACCGGCGGCCATGCGGTTCCCGCTCGCGACGCTCTCCGACTTCTCCGGAGGCCGGTGGGCCCCGCAGAACGAGACCGACGCCCGTGGACTCGACGTATCGGTGCCGCGCGGCCCCGAAGCGCTCGTCCCCGACGAGGGACCGGGCGAGGAGGGGACCGATCGGCAGACGGTGGAGGTGACGATCGGGGGACTCGTGAGTCCGTGGCTTCCCCTGCCGCAGTCGCCCGTGCAGGTCGTCGATGCCGGATCCGAGTTCGACCCGGAGGAGTGGGTCTGGGCGCGGGACGCCAACACGGCGAGATCCGAGCGGACGACCACGCGGCGCGGGGATCAGTACCGAGCCGTCTCCGGTGCACTCGTCGCGGATGACGCGTGGCGGTACTCCTCGAACTGGATCCCCGCGGGATCGCAGCTGCTCCACCGCGCGCCGGCGGAGGCGCCCGAAGAGCTCGCGCAGTACCTCGCACTTCCCGAGTCGCTCCCCGACGAGATCGCCGATCAGGCGGAGCGGACGACGGCGGGCGCGGGCACCCGCATCGACGTCGGCTTCGCGCTGCAGGACTGGTTCCGCAGCGGGAGGTTCAGCTATGACGAGGCCTCCCCGTACGCGCCCGGCTCGGATCCCGGGGACCCGTACGCCGTCATGGAGGCGTTCCTCGCCGAGCGCCGCGGCTTCTGCGTCCACTACGCGTCGACCTTCGCGGTCATGGCGCGGAGCCTCGGGGTGCCGACCCGCATCGCGGTCGGGTACGCCTCGCGAGCGGAGCCCGGCGAGGAGACGAGCGTCCGTGGCACCGACCTCCACGCCTGGCCGGAGATCTACGTCGACGACGTGGGCTGGCTCGCCTTCGAGCCCACGCCCGGCGGTGCGGGGTTCCGAGCGGACGGAGACGCGGAGGACATCACGGCCATTCCGGCCGAGCCGGCGGATCGCGGCCCCGCCCGGGTGACGCCATCGCCCGAGCCGGAGCCCTCGCCGACACCCGAGGATCCCGCGGCGGGTCCCTCCGTCGACGGGGAGGAGTCGGGATGGGCGGGCGCGGCGGGATCGGGGCTGCCGGCGGCGCTCGGACTCGTCGGCCTCCTCGCACTGATCCTGCTCGGCCGGCCGGCCGTCGGCCGCGTGGTCCGCACCCGGCGGCGGCTTCGCGCGATCGCGCGGGCCGGAGCGGGCGGCACGGGCAGGCCGGGCGTCCGGGACGGGCGACCGGCGAGCGGCGCCTGGGACGAATTCAGCGACACGGCGCTCGACCTCGGCTTCCTCGGGACGGATGCCGGGGCGGATGCCGGCGCCGCGCCGCGGGCTCGGACCGCGGAGGCGCTGATCGAGCACCTCGCGGCCGTCGGAGCGCTGCGGGATCGCGAGGCGATTCTGGCCGCGACCGCGTTGGCGGATGCGGCGATCGCGGAGAGATACGGCGGCGAGCCCTCGTCGACCTCGCTCCCGGCGAGCCCCGGGAGCGAGGATGCCGGGGCCCTCGGCGAGCAGCTCCGGCTGGGCACGTCCGAGCTGCGGAGGAACGCCGACGCCCGCGCGAGGCTCCGCGCGGCCGTGCTGCCCCGCTCGATGCTGCGCCGCCCCGTGATCCGCCCCGTGCGCCGCCGCTCCGTGGATGTCCGAGGCCACCGCTAGGCTCGCCCCATGGCGAAAACGAGCGGCGGATACACGTGCACCGAGTGCGGCTGGCAGACCTCGAAGTGGGTCGGCCGCTGCGGCGAGTGCCAGCAGTGGGGCACCGTCGTGGAGCAGGTCAGAAGCGGGGCATCCCTCGCGCGCACGACGAGGGCCAGTGCCCCCGCCGCGGGGCGGGAGGCCCGCCCCATCACCGATCTGCGGGGCGATTCCGTGCGCCATCGTCCGACCGGGATCGGTGAACTGGACCGAGTGCTCGGCGGCGGCGTCGTGCCCGGTGCCGCGATCCTCTTCTCCGGCGAGCCCGGCGTCGGGAAGTCGACGCTGCTCCTCGACGCTGCGGCTCGGGCTGCGGGAAGCGGGTCGCGGGTGCTCTACGCGAGCGGCGAGGAGTCGACCGGTCAGATCCGCATGCGGGCCGAGCGCACCGGTGCGCTCCACGACACCCTCTTCCTCGCGAGCGAGACCGATCTGTCGACCGTGCTCGGCCACATCGAGGTCGTCGACCCCGCGCTCGTGATCGTCGATTCCGTCCAGACGCTCGCGAGCGATCAGGTCGACGGGAGCGCGGGTGGTCCGGCGCAGGTGCGGGAGGTCGCCGCGGCGCTGATCCGGGCGGCGAAGGATCGCGGCACACCCGTGATCCTCGTCGGGCACGTGACGAAGGATGGCTCGGTCGCGGGGCCGCGCCTGCTCGAGCACCTCGTCGACGTCGTCTGCCACTTCGAGGGCGACCGGCAGAGCGCTCTGCGCTTCCTGCGCACGCTCAAGAACCGGTACGGGCCGACCGACGAGATCGGCTGCTTCGAGATGACGGGCGGCGGGATCAGCGAGGTGCCGGACCCGAGCGGCCTGTTCCTCAGCCGCACCGCGGGGCCGGTGAGCGGCACCTGCGCCACCGTCGCGATGGAGGGGCGCCGGGCGCTGCCGGTCGAGGTGCAGGCGCTCGTCGCCAAGAGCGCGACGCCCAACCCGCGCCGGGTCACGAGCGGGGTGGATCCATCACGGGTCGCGATGATCCTCGCGGTGCTCGAACGACGGGCGGGTGCGCGTCTGCACGATCAGGACGTCTACGTCTCGACGGTCGGCGGCGTGAAGCTCGCCGAACCGGCGGCCGATCTCGCGATCGCGCTCGCCGTGCTCTCCGCGATCGCTGATCGCCCGCTTCCGCATGACCTCGCGGCGTTCGGCGAGATCAGCCTGGCGGGCGAGGTGCGCCCCGTCGTCGGCGGGAGCCAGCGCGCGAACGAGGCCGGACGCCTCGGATACACGCGGATCATCGACGCGAAGTCGGCGACGCTGGACCAGGCGAGAAGGGACGCCGAGGGGTAGCGGGCGTTCCGGCCCCGGGAGGCGGGTAGACTTGAAAACCGTGAGCGAGAACACGGTAGACGTCGTCCTGATCGGCGGCGGGGTAATGAGCGCGACCCTGGGAACCCTGATCAAGCAGGTGCAGCCCGACTGGTCGATCGAGATCTTCGAGTCCCGCACCCGGGTCGCGACCGAGAGCACCAACGCCTGGAACAACGCGGGCACGGGGCACGCAGCCCTCTGCGAGCTCAACTACATGCCCGAGGGCGCCGACGGCAGCCTCTCCGCGGCGAAGGCCATCGACATCAACGAGCAGTTCCAGCTGTCCCGTCAGTGGTGGTCGGCGCTCGTGCAGCAGGGGATCCTGGGCGAGCCGTCCTCGTTCATCAATCCGACGCCGCACATGACGTTCGTGCGCGGCGAGGCGAACGTCGACTACCTCCGACGCCGCTACGAGATCCTCAAGCAGGAGCCGCTCTTCGCGGACATGGAGTTCAGCGACGACCCGGAGCAGATCGCGGAGTGGGCCCCGCTGCTCGTGGACCGTCGCGCCAAGGACGAGGTGTTCGCCGCGACCCGCTCCGAAAGCGGAACCGACGTCGACTTCGGCGCGGTCACGCGTCAGCTCTTCGACCACCTCGTCGCCGAGGGCGCGAAGCTCAACCTGGGCAACCAGGTCAAGAAGCTGAAGCGTCGAGCCGACGGCAGCTGGGACGTGGTCGTGCGCAACCTCTCCGGCTACGGGAAGCGCATCCTCAACGCGAAGTTCGTGTTCGTGGGAGCGGGCGGCGGTGCGCTGTCGCTGCTGCAGTCCTCCGGCATCCCCGAGATCAGGGGCTTCGGCGGGTTCCCGATCAGCGGCAAGTTCTTGAAGTGCGACAACCCCGAGGTGGTCGCGCTGCACCGCGCCAAGGTCTACGGCAAGGCCGCGGTCGGCGCGCCGCCGATGTCGGTCCCGCACCTCGACACCCGGATCGTCGACGGCAAGGAGAGCCTCCTCTTCGGCCCGTACGCGGGATTCAGCCCCAACTTCCTCAAGAAGGGCTCGTGGTGGGACCTGCCCGGCTCGGTGCGCCTCCACAATCTCGGCCCGATGCTCAAGGTGGGACTCACGGAGTTCTCCCTGGAGAAGTACCTGCTCGGCGAGGTGCTCGCGAGCCGCGAGAAGCAGATGAACACGCTCCGGGAGTACATGCCCACGGCGCGGACCTCCGACTGGGAGATGATCACCGCCGGTCAGCGCGTGCAGGTGATGAAGAACGACCCGAAGAAGGGTGGCATCCTCCAGTTCGGCACCGAGGTCATCACCGGCGCCGAGGGATCCATCGCGGGTCTGCTGGGGGCGTCCCCCGGCGCCTCGACCGCCGTCTACGCCATGCTCGGCGTGCTCGAGAAGTGCTTCCCCGAGCAGTACGAGGCCCGCTGGAAGCACCGGTTCAAGGAGCAGGTGCCGGCCCTCGGCGAGGGCCTCAACGGAGATCCGGAGGCCGCGGCGGCGTCGCTCGCGCAGACGGCCGAGGTGCTCGGCCTGACGCCCGCAGCCGCATCGAAGCCGACCGAGGTCGCGGTCGGGGCGTAACCCGGCCGCTACTCCGACTCCGCGAGCAGGTCCTCCAGGAACCTCGCGGTGTCCTCCCAGCCGTCGACCGCGCGGCAGGGGACCCCGAGGGCCCTCACGGGGTAGTCGTTGCCGTCGGGATCGAGGCGGTCGCCGACGAACAGCATCTCGTCGAGCGGGATCCCCGTGTGCTCCTCGAGCTTTCGCATGCCGTAGGCCTTGTCGATGCCGCGCCGGGTGATGTCCACCGAGGTCGAACCGCCGCTGCGCACCTCCAGCTCGGGGAGACGATCGGCGACCGCTGCGCGCAGCGTGCTCTTCTTGATCCCGTCGGGATCCCACGTCTGCTTGGCCGAGATCGGCGCCCGCTGGCCGAGGGCCGAGAACGTGACCTGGGACCCGCGATCCTCGAGGATGTCGCCCCAGGGCGCCGTCTCCCAGAGCCCCAGGCGCTCGGCCTCCTCGCGGAGCGCCGACAGCGCGCCGTCGCGCTCCTCGGGTCCGAGGTTCTCGCGGTACACCGTGTTCCAGCGGCCGCCCTCGCGGCGCTCGTAGCGCGTCCCGCACGTGGGGAGCAGATGCAGTCGCTCGAGCGCGGCCTCGTCGATCCCCTCCAGGCGCGACACCAGCTGGGTCTCGAACTGCTCGAAGTTGCCTCCCGAGATCACCGCAACCGTCGTGCGTTCCAGAAGCCGGGCGAACACTGCGAGCATGCGCGGATCGACCGGCGACTTCGAGGGGGCCAGAGTATCGTCGAGATCGAATGCGATGAGGCGAGGAATGGCGGGCACCCGTCGATTCTTCCACAGAGCCCCGGACGGTGGCATGCTGGTGCTGCACGCTCTGGATCCGAATGCGAGGAGAACCGTGTCGAACGATGTCGCCGTCGAGCTCATCCGGTCGCTGATCGAGGCCATGGACGGTTCGCCGCCGGTCCGGGAGATGTCGGGGCCGGCGGGTGAGTGGGAATCGCTCGCGGTGATCCTGGAGTTCGGCGACGGCTACCGCAGCGCGCACGGGTACGCGTACGGCTCCGACGGCGGGATCACGCCCGTGTCCTGCGAGTGGTCGAGCATCGAGCCCGCGGTCACCGCCTATCTCGGGACCCTCTTCGAGCCCGACGATCCGCTGCCGGTGAAGATCCTCGTGCAGTTCGATCGCACGTCGGGCGAGTACGAGGTGACGTTCGAGGACACCGACGAGGATCGCTGGGCCGTGAAGCCGAAGAACTACCGGGAGATGCGCGAGCAGCTGCGCCCGAAGTTCGCCTGAGATCGCGGTCGAGACCGCGCCTCGGCATCGAACCGGACCCCGTCACTCCTCGTCGTCGAGGGACGGCATGTCGGTGGAGTTCGCGTAGAACCGCACGTCGACCCGCTCGAGCCCGGTGCCCTCGAAGACGATGCGGTAGCTGCCCGGCATCGGGATCTGCGCCTCGGCGAGGGGGAACACCATCGGGATGTATCCGAAGCTGTCGTTGCCGCCGCCGAGGCTGAACGTGCCCTCGAGGCTGAAGAACTCCGCGCCCCCGACGGTGGGCTCGCAGCGCGCGCGGAAGGTGCGCTCCGGATCGCCGCGCCGCGCCTCGTCCTCGTCGTACTCGATGACGACCACGAGGGTCGCGCCGAGCGGAGCGGGGTACTCGTCGCGGTTGATCGTGTTGATGAAGCCCGAGAGCACGCCGAGGGTGCCCTCGCGCACGTTCGCCGCGTCCGCGAGAAATGCCGCTGCCACCCTCATACGTGCCTCCGTGTACATCGACTGCCGGAATCGCTACCCGTCCACGCATACTCTCCCACGGAGGCAGCGCCGGCGCCATCCCCTCTCCTCGGCGAGCGCGGTTCCGGCCCCGGATAGACTGGACCGGTGACTAGGCATTTTCTTCGGGACGACGACCTGACGCCCGCCGAACAGCGCGAGGTTCTGGATCTCGCCGCGCGGCTCAAGCTCGAGCCCTTCTCCGAGCGTCCCCTCGAGGGGCCGCAGTCGGTCGCGGTGATCTTCGACAAGACGTCGACGCGCACTCGCTTCAGCTTCGCCGCCGGGGTGGCAGAGCTCGGCGGTCACCCGATCGTCGTGAATCCCGGTGAGGCGCAGCTCGGGGTCAAGGAGTCGATCTCCGACACTGCGAAGGTGCTCTCCCGCATGGTCTCGATGATCGTCTGGCGCACGTTCGCGCACGCGACCCTCGAGGAGATGGCGGCGAACGCGACCGTGCCGGTGATCAACTCGCTCTCCGACGACTTCCACCCCTGCCAGATCCTCGCCGATCTGCAGACGATCCGCGAGCGCAAGGGCGATCTCTCGGGTCTCACCGCGGCCTACGTGGGCGACGCGGCGAACAACATGGGTCACTCGTATCTGCTGGGCTTCGCCACGGCGGGAATGCACATCCGGCTCGCCGGCCCCGCGGGATTCCACCCGCGCGCGGATCTCATCGCGGACGCGCAGCGCATCGCCGCCGAGGCCGGCGGCAGCGTCTCCATCACCGAGGACCCCGTCGCGGCCGTGAGCGGCGCCGACGCCGTGATCACCGACACCTGGGTCTCGATGGGTCAGGAGGCCGAGAAGGCCGAGCGCATCGCGACGTTCGGCGCCTACCGGGTGACGCCCGAGTTGATGGGGCACGCGAAGGACGACGCGATCTTCCTGCACTGCCTGCCCGCCTACCGCGAGTACGAGGTCGCCCCCGAGGTGATCGACGGACCGCAGAGCGTGGTGTGGGACGAGGCGGAGAATCGCGTGCACGCGCAGAAGGCGCTCATGACCTGGCTGCTGGAGGAGAGCAAATGACCGAGAACACGAACCGCGCGGCAGAGGCCGGCGCGCTCTGGGGTGGACGCTTCGCGAGCGGCCCCTCTCCCGCCCTCGCCGCGCTCTCGAAGTCCACGCAGTTCGACTGGGTGCTCGCGGAGTACGACATCCGAGGCTCGAAGGCGCACGCCACCGCGCTCGCCGCAGCGGGCTACCTCAGCGCGCAGGAGCTCGAGGACATGCACGCCGCTCTCGACGAGCTCGCGGCCCGGGTCGCAGACGGCCGCGCGCTGCCAGCCGAAGACGACGAGGACGTCCACTCGGCGCTCGAACGCCTCCTCATCGAGATCACCGGCGTGCAGCTCGGCGGCAAGCTCCGCGCCGGCCGCAGCCGCAACGACCAGATCGCGACGCTCGTCCGCCTGTACCTGATCGATCACGCCGCCGTGATCCGGGGCATGCTGCTCGATCTGCTCGATGCGCTCGCCGAACAGGCGGGCAGGATCGCGTCGGGGTGCCTGCCCG
>JAPSIU010000378.1 GCA_031178565.1 Leucobacter sp.
CCTGCTGCGGCAGGATCCCGAGGCGCGCGTGCTTCCGTACCTCCTCTCCGGCGGGACCGACAACAAGGCGCTCTCCAAGCTCGGGATCGCCGGCTACGGCTTCGCTCCGCTGCGGCTGCCCGCCGACCTCGACTTCGCCGGCATGTTCCACGGCGTCGACGAGCGGGTCCCGCTCGACGCGCTCGACTTCGGTCACCGCGTGCTCGTCGACCTGCTGCGCAGCCACTAGACCGGAGCCGATCCCGGTCCGCCCGTCTCCGGACCCAGCCTGTTCGGAGCGGCGACTGGGCTATCCTGGACGGCGGCCCGGAGTGGCCAGGCGGGGCTGGACTGCCCCGCCACGAAAGGAAACATGGGAATCTTCGAGGCGATCCTGCTCGGCATCATCCAGGGACTCACAGAGTTCCTGCCGATCTCGTCGAGCGCGCACCTGCGCATCGCGAGCGAGTTCATGGGCATCGGCGACGCGGGAGCAGCGTTCACCGCGATCACGCAGATCGGCACCGAGGCCGCCGTCATCGTGTTCTTCTGGCGGGACATCGTGCGCATCATCGGCCGCTGGTTCGGCTCGCTCTCGGGGCGCGTGCCGCGCACGGACCCCGACGCGCTCATGGGCTGGTGGATCATCCTCGGCAGCCTTCCCATCGTGATCGGCGGTCTGCTCTTCGAGGATCTCATCGACGGGACGCTCCGCTCGCTGTGGTTCGTCGCCTTCGCGCTCATCGTCTTCGGTCTGCTGCTCGGCGTCGCCGATCGCGTCGCACCGCAGGTGCGGACCCTCGACAAGCTGACCTGGAAGCACGGTCTCATCTACGGCTTCGCGCAGGCGCTCGCGCTGATCCCCGGCGTCTCGCGCTCGGGAGGCACGATCACCGCGGGCCTCTTTATGGGCTACACCCGCGAGGCCGCGGCGCGCTACTCCTTCCTGCTCGCGATCCCCGCGGTGCTCGGCTCCGGCGGGTACAAGCTCGTCAAGTCCGTCGGAGATCCGACGGCGACGCCGATGCTGCAGACCGGGATCGCGACGGTGGTCGCCTTCGTCATCGCCCTGCTCGTCATCGGACTGTTCATGAAGTACATCTCGAGAGGCAGCTTCCTGCCGTTCGTGGTCTATCGCGTGCTGCTCGGCATCGTCATCATCGTGCTGCTGAGCACCGGTGTGCTCTCGCCGGAGGGCGGAACGTCGGTGGCCGTGCAGGGCGGGGCGATCGCGCACGCCGCGACGGGAGGAGCGCTGTGAGAACCTGGACCCCGCCGATCCTGCCCGAGCTTCCCGGTGCGGGCGCCGCGCCGAAGCTCTTCAATACGGCGACCGGGCGGCTCGAGCATCCCGCGATCCCGGAGGGCAGGGCGCTGCTCTACGTGTGCGGCATCACGCCCTACGACGCGACGCACCTCGGGCACGCGTTCACGTATCTCGCCTTCGACATCATGCAGCGCGCCTGGCGCGACGCCGGGATCGAGACCGTGTACGCGCAGAACGTGACCGACATCGACGACCCGCTTCTCGAGCGCGCGAACGACACCGGCGTCGACTGGAAGTGCCTGGCCGAGGAGCAGATCGGGCTCTTCCGCTCGGACATGCACCGCATGGGCATGCTGCCGCCAGAGCACTACGTCGCCGTGACCGAGCAGATCGACGAGATCGCGGGCGCCGTGCGCGACCTGCTCGACCTCGGCTTCGCGTACCGCGTGCCGACGGACGACTCCGCGGGCGAGGGCGAGCAGGCGGACGACGTCTACTTCGACACCGACGCGGCCGAGCGGTACTCGCAGTGGCGTCTCGGCGACGTCGCCCCCTACGACCGCGAGCTCATGCTGCGGCTGAGCGCCGAGCGGGGCGGCGACCCCGAGCGCCCGGGCAAGCGCAACGCGCTCGATCCGCTGCTCTGGCGCGCCGCCCGCGCCGGCGAGCCGAGCTGGGAGAGCCCGGTCGGCGAGGGCCGGCCCGGCTGGCACGTCGAGTGCTCGGTGATCGCGACACGCGCGCTCGGAGGCGCCTTCACCGTGCAGGGCGGCGGGGCCGATCTCGTGTTCCCGCACCACGAATTCACGGCGGCGCACGCGACGGCGCTCTCCGGCACGCCGCTCGCGCACGCCTACTGCCACGCCGGCCTGGTCGCCTATCAGGGGCACAAGATGTCGAAGTCGCGCGGCAACCTGGTGTTCGTGTCCAAGCTGCTGAATTCGGGAGCCGACCCCTCGGCGATCCGCCTCGGCCTGCTCGCGCACCACTACCGCTCCGAGTGGGAGTGGCACGACGCCGACCTCGAGACCGCGACGCGCAGGCTCGGCGCCTGGCGCGACGGGCTGCGGATCGCGGCCCCCGGCGGCGGCGAGGACTCGGCGTCGTCCGCCGCGGTGCTGCAGCAGCTGCGCGCGGCGCTCGCGAACGACCTCGACACCCCGGTGATGCTGGCCATCCTCGACGCGGCTCTCGACCGCGGCGTGGACGATCCCGCGCTCATCTCGGATGCCGTCGACGCGCTGCTCGGCGTGAAGCTCTAGCGCGAAGCTCGAGACGGCGCGAGGCTCCGCTCGGCGAGGCCGGACGGCCGCGGAACCGCCGCTACGGCGCGCCCTCGTCCTCGCCGTTCCCGTCGTCCGGCTTCCGCTCCTCGGGTCTCGGGCGGTTTCCCCGCCCGTTCTCCAGGAACTTCTCGAATTCGAGGGCGATCGCGTCGCCCGTGGCCTCGGCCGCCAGCGCCTCATCGCGGGACTCCTCGAGCCCCCGGATGTACCGGGCCATCTCCTCGTCGGCCGAGGCAATCCGATTGATGTTGGCCGCCCACTCGTTCGCCTGCGCGAGCAGCTCGCCGCGCGGGATCACGATGTCGAGCAGTTCCTCCAGCTTGTCGAGCAGCGCGAGCGTGGCCTTCGGCGACGGGGTGCTGTGCACGTAGT
>JAPSIU010000061.1 GCA_031178565.1 Leucobacter sp.
ACCTGCTGAGCCAGGCAGAACACGGACCCGACTCTCCGGTGGTCTACGTCACCACCTCCGAGGAGAACGGCCGCGCCGTCATCGACCAGGTCGAACGCCAGCTCGAGGTTCTGCCGACCGCCGAGGTCGCCCGTGCGGCCTGGGAGAGCGTCGGCGAGGTGATCGTCGTCGAGGATCTCGACGAGGCCTTCCGGGTCTCGGACGAGTACGCGAGCGAACACGTGCAGGTGCTCACCGCAGAGCCTCGGCTGGCCCTCCAGCGGCTGCGCAACTACGGTGCGCTGTTCCTGGGAGACCGCACCTCGGTGCCCTACGGCGACAAGGTGATCGGCACCAACCACGTGCTTCCGACGCTGAAGGCCGCCCGCTACACGGGGGGTCTTTGGGTCGGGAAGTTCCTGAAGACGGTCACATTCCAGGAGATCACTACGGACGAAGCGAGCGCGAAGCTCGGCGAACTGGTCGGACGGGCCTCGCGGGCGGAGCGATTCGAAGGCCACGCCCGTTCCGGCGATGCCCGTGTTGCTCGAGTGACGGGCGACTGGCCGGCGTGGGCGGACGGCCTACGATGACGAGTGTCCGATCATCATAGAGGTCTGAAGTCGAATGGAGGTAGCTCTATGACCGAGCGTCATTTCGAGCCGGCAGCGCAGCTCGCGGCCGGCGAGCGTCTCACCACCGACGTGCTCATCATCGGTTCGGGGCCCGGCGGGGCAGCCGCTGCGCACGCGCTGATCGGCTCCGGGCTCGACGTGGTCGTCGCGGAGCGCGGTCAGCACCTGCCCGTCGTGCCCCGGCACGAGATCGTGCGCGCCATGTACGTGGAGAAGCGCTACCGCAACGCAGAGCCCTGGTTCGACGGTTCGAATGGCAAGCCGTTCCACCCGGGCACCTACTACTACGTCGGCGGCAACACGAAGTTCTACGGGGCCGCGCTCCCGCGTTTCCGACGCGAGGACTTCGAACGTACGAAGATGGCCGAGGGCGTCTCGCAGGGCTGGCCCTTCTCCTATGACGAACTCGAGCCGTTCTACACCCGGGCCGAGCAGGCGTACCGTGTGCACGGTGCACTGGGGGAGGACCCCACCGAACCTCCCCACAGCGCGGACTTCCCGCTCCCGGCGCTCGAGCACGAGCCCGACATCGAGAGGTTCGCAGCCTCTCTGAAGGGTCAGGGCCTGCATCCCTACCACACGGCGAACGGTATCCACGTCTCAACGCAGGCCGAACGCGATGAGGAGAAAGGGTCCGATGGCATCCCGAGTTTCGCAGACCGCAAATCGGATGCGTGGAACAGCCTGTTGAAGCCCGCGCTCGAGCAGGATCCGAGGATCCAGCTCCTGGTGGAGCTGCACGTCACTCGGCTCATCGCCTCGGAGGACGGACAGCGGATCGTGGCAGCCGAGGCGACCTATCTCGGGAAGCATGTCGAGATCCATGCGGAGCGTGTCATTCTTGCCGCGGGCGCAGTCAACTCGGCAGCACTGCTCTTGAGGTCGGGCCTCGCGAACTCCTCGGGCACCGTCGGCCGCAACTACATGGTGCACAATACGACGTTCCTCGTCGGCATCAACCCGTTCCGCAGGAATCGTACGTCGTGGCAGAAGACGATCGGCGTGAACGATTGGTATCTCGCGGGTGCCGCTCATCCGCCGCTCGGCAACATGCAGATGCTCGGCAAGCTCGGCGCCGAGACGCTCAAGGGCTTCTTCCCGTACCTCCCGAAGGTCCTCTTGAAGCTGGTGACCGACCGCAGCATCGACTTCTGCCTCATCTCGGAGGACGTCGCAGATCCTGCCAATCGCGTCGAGGTGGATGGTGATCGGATCGTCGTGCACTGGAAACGCAACAACCTGGCGTCGCACAAGCACCTCGTGAAGAATGTGGCGAAGGTCGTCAGGCGAGCGGGCTTCCCGTTCGTCTTCACCAGGCTCATGGGTATCGAGACGAACTCCCACATGTGCGGAACCCTGGTCGCGGGCGAGGATCCCGCTACTTCAGTGGTGAACAGGGATTGCCGCTCGCATGATCTGGACAACCTGTGGGTTGTCGACAGCTCGATCTTCCCGTCTTCGACTGCGACAAACCCGGTACTCACGATCAGCGCGAACGCTTTCCGCGTCGTCGGCAAAATGACCGCCTCGTCCGAGCAACGAAGCACGAACCCCAACCGAGGAGAAACCGCATGACGAAACAGCAACTCACGGGCGGCCAGATGGTCGTCGACGGACTGATCCGCCAGGGGGTGGAGATCGTGTTCGCCGTGCCCGGCCACGGCAACACCGCGCTGCTCGACGCCTTCGTGGAGCGGGAGGACGAGATCAAGGTCGTGCAGGCGATGCACGAGCAGGGTGCCGCGCACATGGCGGACGGGTACTATCGGTCCTCGGGGAAGATCGCAGCGGTAGCCACTTCGATCGGCCCCGGCGCCACGAACACGGTGACCGGGATCGTCACAGCGTTCTCCGATTCGCAGCCGATGCTCGTGATCACGGGATCCGTGCACACCTACATGGAGAATCGCGGAGTGCTCCAGGAGATCGATCGGCCGAACGGCTCAGCGTGGGGCGCCATGATCGAGAAGACCGTCAAGCGGTGGTGGCGTCCGGTGACGCTCGGGCAGATCCCCCGGGTCGTGACGCAGGCCTTCAACGCGATGCGCGAGGGGCGTCGCGGCCCGGTGCTCATCGACCTGCCTCAAGACCTCCAGGCCGAGGCCGGCGAGTACGAGTACGTCGAGGGCGCGCCGCTCGACATGCCCCGCCCAGTCGGAAGCGCCGAGGCGATCCGCGCGGCCGCCGAACTGCTCCGTGGAGCGAGACGTCCCGTGATCCTCGCGGGGGGCGGCGTCATCGCGGCCGATGCCGCAGTCGAACTGCAGGCCGTTGCGGAGCGCCTCGGCGCTCCGGTCACCCACACTTTCATGGGCAAGGGGGCGCTCTCAGCGGCGCACGACCTCTACGCGTGGCCCTGCGGCGACCTGGGCTCGATCCCCGGTAACGGCATGACCAAGCAGGCCGACGTCATCCTGGCCGTCGGCACTCGGTTCAGCGACCGCATCACCTCTTCCTATCGCAAGGGCGTCACGTTCAACTTCCCGGATACGAAGCTCGTACACATCGACATCGACGGCTTCGAGATCGGCCGGAACTATCCGGCGGACGTCGGTATCGTCGGCGACGCCAAGGCGACCCTGCTCGGTTTGCTCGGCGAACTGGGGGAGACCGCCTCGGACTACCGTCAGACCGAGTACTTCGCCGAGTTGCAGTTCCTCAAGCAAGAATGGGAGGAGTACCTCCGTCCCGCCCGCGAGGCGGATGTGCGGCCGATCACCAACTCTCGCGCCATGGTCGAGATCCGAAAGGCTCTGCCCGAGGATGCGATCTGGGTCACCGACTCGAGCAACCCTGCGAATGGCGCATTCAACGAGTTCCCGATATATCAGCCGAAGACCAACATCGTCGCCGGAGGGATGTCCGGCATCGGCTTCGGCCTGCCTGCTGCGATCGGCGCGCAGATCGGAGCGCCCGAGCAGCAGGTCGTCGCCTACATCGGCGACGGCAGCCTCCTGCAGACCGGCACCGAATTGGCCACGGCCGCGATGCTGGGCGTGCCCCTCATCGTCATCGTCATGAACAATGGCGGATGGGAGGCCATCAAGGACCTCCAGATCGAGCTTTTCGGCGACAATCGCAACATCACCACCGCTTGGAAGCAGCACTCGACCGGAGAGCCGTACTTCGCGGACGCCGTGGGGTTCGCGAAGTCGCTCGGCGTCGATGGCGAACGCGTCGAAGAACCGGAGGACGTCCTCGCGGCGGTCCAGCGGGGGATCGAGCACGCCGGACCGTACGTGGTCGAGGTGATGAGCGCGAACGCGCTGCCGTGGACCAAGCTGCACACCACCGGCTGGTGGGACCTCACGGTCCCCGCCTACCTGGGCGAGAAGCGCGACGCCTACGTCACGAACCGCGGGTTTTGAACGGGGTTCACACCGGTGTCTCCGCTCTTCGCGGCGGGCGACACGATTCTGCTGCAAGAAAGGCGGCCTGACTATGGCGAAGGCGCTGTATCTCTACGGGGGATGGCCCGGACACAATCCCTACGGCATCGCCGAGTGGGCGCGTGGTGTCCTGCGCGACGCGGGGCTGGATGTCGACGAATCGAACGACATCTTCTCGCTCGACCAGGACCTCACCGGCTACGACCTCATCGTCAACAACTGGAACAACGCTCTGCTCAGCGAGACGCTCACGCCGTCGCAGGAGCACCACCTGCTGGGCGCGATCGAGCGCGGCACTGGTTTCGTGTCCTGGCACGGCGGGGGCGCCGCCTTCCGCGGCAGCGTCATGTACCACATGATGCTCGGGGCCGACGTCTTCTACCACCCGGCGGGGGAGGGAGTGCGGCACCGGTATCCCCTGAGCGTCGTAGACACCGCACACCCCGTGATGGCGGGCGTGAGCGACTTCCAGATCGCCAGTGAGCAGTACTACATGAATGTCGACCCGAGGAACCACGTGCTCCTCGAGACGGTGTTCGACGGCGAGCACATGCCTTGGCTGGCCGGGCAGCGAATGCCGCAGGCCTGGGTCACGAACTGGGGTGCCGGCCGAGTGTTCTACAGCGCCCTCGGCCACTATCTCGAAGACCTCACGGCAGAGCCCGTGGCGCGGATGATGCGTCAGGGCATCGGCTGGGCGATCCGTAAGAACCACTGACCGGCGGCGAAGCCGGCGAAGACCGAGGAGTAACGATGGTCAACGAACTCTCAGTCCCCCCTCTCATGAGAGTCGGCGGAGGGGCTCTGGCGCAGGTCGGAGCAGTAGTGAAATCTCTGGGTGCGTCCCGCCCATTGATCGTGACCGACGCGTTCCTGACGAAGGCCGGCGTCGCCCAGACGGTCGTCGACTTCCTCGCGGGCGAGGGACTCGACGGGGCGCTGTTCAGCGGCACCGTGCCCGATCCGACGAGCGCCTCTCTGGGAGTCGGCCTTGAGATCCTGCAGGATCATGGCGCCGATATCGTGATCGGTCTCGGCGGAGGCAGCCCGATCGACACGGCGAAGGCTCTCTCGGTGCTCGCGGTCCGGGGCGGTTCGATGCGCGAACTCAAAGCGCCCGTGCGCTATGACGGACCGGCGCTCCCGCTCGTCGCGGTTCCGACGACCGCCGGCACCGGGTCCGAGGCGACCCAGACCACGGTGATCACCGACAGCGAGACCGGCGAGAAGATGCTCTGCATCGGGCCGTCGTTTCTGCCGCAGGCGGCGATCGTCGATTACGAGCTCACGCTCTCCATGCCGCCGAGGCTCAGCGCAGACACCGGGATCGACGCGCTCACCCACGCGGTCGAGGCGTACGTCAGCAAGAAGCGCAACGGGTTCTCCGACGCGCTCGCGCTGTACGCGATCCGCGCGATCGGCCGGAATCTCCGTGGTGTGTACCGCGATGGAGCGGATCGGGAAGCTCGCGCGGCGATGATGGAGGCCGCCACCTTTGCGGGTATCGCCTTCTCCAACTCCAGTGTGGCGCTCGTGCACGCCATGAGCCGTCCGCTCGGAGCACATTTCCGCGTGGCTCACGGCATGGCCAACGCGATGCTCTTCGCCGCTGTCACCGAATTCTCACTCGGCGCCGACGACGCTCGGTACGCGAACTGCGCCCGAGCGCTCGGCGTCGCCGGCGAGGACGACTCGGATCCCGCCGCCGCGGCCGCGCTGGTGCAGGAGCTCCACGCGGTGAAGGCGGAGCTCGCGGTGCCCACTCCCGAGGATTTCGGGATCGACCGAGAGTCCTGGGAGCGCGCGGTACCGGTGATGGCGCAGCAGGCGATCGCTTCGGGATCGCACTCGAATAATCCTCGTGTGCCGTCCACAGACGAGATCGAGGAGTTGTATCGCCATGTGTACTCAGCATGAGGTTCCGGCGGGAGCGGAGACGGGGCTCTGTCCGCTCGCGCACCGGCGTGGCGGTGTGGAGCATCATGCAGGCCGCTGAGGAGAAGTCGGCCGGCCTTCGCGGTTCGATGGGGACGACCCAGGTGGCGCTGACCGTGCTCGCGATGGCTGCGCCGCTGAGCAACGTCTACGGGGTGCTGCCGCTCGGGATCACCCGGGGCAACGGCATCGGCACCCCGGCGATCTACATCTTCGTCGGCGCGATCTTTCTCCTGTTCGCGGTCGGGTTCACGACGATGGCCCGCAACCTCCCGAGGGCGGGGGCGTTCTACACGTACGTCACCGCCGGTCTCGGTCGCCCCATCGGTCTTGGATCCGCGTATCTCACGACCTTCGCCTACTTCGTCTTCTGCATCGGGAGCTACGCCTACTTCGGCTATGCGTTCGGGGATACCCTGACGAGAGTGGCCGGTATCGAGGGAGTGCCGTGGTGGGTGTGGAGCGCCGCCTCCCTGATCGCGGTCGGTGCTCTGGGCGTCTGCAACGTGGAGGTCTCCGGCAAAGTACTCGTGGCGCTCATGGCGATCGAGATCGGGCTGGTCATGCTGTTCAACCTCCCCGTGCTGTTCACGGGTGGGCCGGAGGGATATCAGGGCGACTCCTTCATGCCGACCGGGATCTTCTCCGGGGACCTCGGGGTCGCCGTGCTCTTCGCCATCGCCTGTTACATCGGCTTCGAGACCACAGTGATCTATCGTGACGAGGTGAAGGATGCGCGCCGCACGATCCCACGGGCCATGTACATCGCGATCGCCGGGCTCTGCGCCTTCTACGTCGTCTCCGCTTGGTGCCTCGTCACCTTCTGGGGAACCGGGAACGTCGCCGAGATCGGCCGCGACAGTGAGAGCGTCCTGTTCACCGGTGGCTTCGAGTACTACATGGGAGCCACCTTCACTCAGATCCTGACGGTGCTCGTCGTCACGAGCGTCTTCGCGGGGGCTCTTTCCACGCACAACGCGTTCACCCGGTACCTGTTCATGCTCGGCCGCGACGGCAGCCTGCCCTCGTATCTCAGCCGGGCCACCGAACGCTACGCCTCCCCGGGCAAGGCATCCGTGACGGCATCGGCCCTATCGGCGATCGTGCTGATGCCGTTCGTGCTGACCGGGGTGGGGGCGAACAAGCTGTATCCCTCGATGTTCGGCTTCGGCACGTTCAGCCTGGTGGTCATGTTCGTCTTGGTCTCGATATCCACCCTGCGTTATTTCCGCCTGGTGCGTCATCGGGAAGCGGCATGGAACACGACCGTCGCGCCGATCCTCTCGACGCTGGGGATGGGACTGCTGCTGGTGATCTCATCGGTCTACTTCTCGATGTCGATCGAAGCTCCGCTGCCCGTCGCGGTCGCCGAGCAGGTCCTGCTTCTCGCGATCCTCGCCGTCGGCACATGTATCGGGCTGTACCTTCGGAGGAACCGGCCCGAGGCCTACCGGAGGATCGGCAACGCGGCCGGAGACCACCACGATGTTCGGCTGCGGACCGGGAAGCCGCCCGTGGTGACTCGGCAGTAGCCGCGGGGCGCGCGCCCGGCTCAGCTCCCGCGCCCGCGTGCTCAGCCCGCCCAGTTCACGGGTGCCTTGGAGCTGGTTGAGCGCGTGTCAACCAGCTCCAAGGCACCCGCGAACGGCGTGCAGGGAACGGCGTGCAGTGAAGGGCGCGGGCCGTACTAGTTCTGGAAGGCGCGTCCCCAGCTCTTCGACTCGCCGGCGGGGGCGATCGCCTGGGGTACGCCGAGTGGGTTGTTGTCGCGGAGCGCCTCGGGCAGGAACGCGGCGGGTGCGTTCTGGTAGGCGACCGGGCGGAGGAAGCGCTTGATCGCGGAGGTGCCAACGGAGGTGCTCGAGTCGTTGGTCGTCGCGGGCCAGGGGCCTCCGTGCTGCTGCGCCGGGGTCACGGCGACGCCGGTGGGCCAGCCGTTGAAGAGCACCCGGCCGACCTGCTGGCTGAGCGCCTCGACGAGCGCGCGCAGCTCGGCGGCGTTCTCGGTCCCACCGGTGGCCTCGGCGGCGCTCAGGTGCAGGGTTCCGGTGAGGTTGCCCTCGTAGAACTCGGGCATGAGCGCGGCGAGGTCGGTTCCCTCGGGGACCTCCACGAGGATCGACAGCGGGCCGAACGCCTCCTCCACGAGCGCCTCCTTGCCGCGGCGGAAATCGTCGAGCGACACCGCGATGATCGTGGGGGTGGCCCAGCCGTGCCCCTCCTCGTCGAAGCGGACCCCGCCCTCGATCACCGGGCGCACACCCGGCGCGGCGAGGATCGCGCGGCGGCGCTCGTCGAAGCTCTTCGCGATGCGCGGGTCGAGGAGGCGGTGCTCGGCCAGCTCGCCGGCCGCGGCGCGGATCGCCTCCGGGAGGACCGAGCCCTCGGCGACGAAGGCGAAACCGGGCTTGGTGCAGAGCTGGCCGGCCGAGCCGGCGACGCTCGTGACGAAGCCGCTCGCGATCTCGTCGGCGCGTTCCGCGATGGCGTCCGCGGTGATGAAGACCGGGTTGACGCTGCCGAGCTCGCCGTAGAACGGGATCGGGGCGGGGCGGGAGGCGGCGATGTCGGCGAGGAGCCGGCCCACGCCGATGGAGCCGGTGAACGCGCCGGCCTTGATCCGCGGGTCCTTCAGCACGTCGACGCCGGCCTGGCGGCCGTGGATGAGCTGGAACACACCCTCGGGCATGCCCGCCGCCGTGAGCGCGGCGGCCGCGACCTCTGCGGTCGCGTCGGAGAGCTCGGGATGCCCCGAGTGCGCCTTCACGATGAGCGGGCAGCCGGCGGCGAGGATCGACGCGGAGTCGCCGCCCATCACCGAGAACGCGAAGGGGAAGTTCGAGGCCGAGAAGTTGATGACGGGGCCGAGGGGGATGTGGACGCGGCGGATGTCGGGGCGCGCGCCGAGGGCGAAGTCGTCGTCGGCGTAGTCGATGCGCGCGTCGAGGTAACCGCCGTCGACGAGGGTGTCCGCGAAGAGTCGGAGCTGGACCGCGGTGCGGACCACCTCGCCGTTCAGACGCGCCTCCGTGAGACCGGTCTCCCGCGTCCCGATTCCGACGAGATGCTCCTTGGCCTCCTCGAGGGCGTCGGCGACCGCGACGAGCGCGCGAGCGCGATCCGCGGGGCCGGTCGCGGCGAAGACGGGCGCTGCGGCTGCGGCGCGCGCGACGACGGCTTCCAGTTCGGGGGAGAGGGCCTCATGAGTCATATACGGTTCCTTCGTGTCGTGTGATCGGCTGCAACACCCGCGAGGAATGCGAGCCGCTCTGCCATGTGCAATTGTACAGATGGGTCGGCGGAGTATCGAGTCCGCACCAGTCTCGCACGCTAGCCCACCACCTCGAACTGCTTGAGCCGCTTCCGGTCCGCCTTCGAAGTCGAGTGCTGAAGCGCGAGCAACTCGGCGTAGATGCCTCCCGAGACCGCCAGCTCCGACGGGGTGCCGACCTCGTCGATCCGGCCGTCACGCAGCGTGATGATCCGATCCACCTCGGCGATCGTGGAGAGGCGATGCGCGATGATCAGGCTCGTGCGCCCGTGCATCAGCTCGTCCAGTCCGGCCTGCACCAGGCGCTCGGACTTCGTATCGAGCGCCGAGGTCGCCTCGTCGAGCACCAGGATCGGCGCGTCCTTCAGCATCGCCCGAGCGACGGCGATCCGCTGCTTCTGGCCGCCGGACAGCTTCATGCCGCGCTCGCCGATCACGGTGTCGTAGCCGTCGGGGAACCTGCTGACGAACTCGTCGACCGCGGCGCGCTTCGCCACCGCCCGGATCTCCTCGCGAGTGGCCTCCGGACGCCCGTAGGCGATGTTCTCGGCGATCGTGCCGGAGAACAGGGAGGGGTCCTGGAAGACGACCCCGATGTTGCGCCGCAGCGACTCCAGGTCGGCGCCGGCGCCCGCGACCTCGATCCTGCCCGAGCGGACGGTGTAGAGGCCCATGAGGAGGCTCACGAGTGTCGATTTCCCGCCGCCGGACTCGCCCACGAGCGCGATCCGCTCTCCGCGGAACACGTCGAGGGAGACGCCCGCGATGACGTCGTCGTCTTCGCCGTAGCCGAAGTGCACGTCCTTGAACGACACCATCGGCTGCTCGGGATCCCCGGTCCCCGCAGCGGGCGCCGCCTGCGAGCGAGAGCCGCCTCCGTCGAGGGCCTCGGGATCGAGATCCATCACCTCGAAGTACGACTTCGAGCCCGCCGCGGCGCGCTGCACCGAGTCCACGACCCAGCTGAGGCTCGTGACCGGTTGCCGGGCCATCGCCATCAGCTGGATCAGCATGACCATCTCGCCGGGGGTGAACTCGCCCGTCACGGTGCGGACGAAGATGATCACGTAGAGGCCGAAGAAGATCACATTCAGCACGCCGCGCCGCAGGCCGTCCATGGTGTGCCAGTGCTGGGACTGCCGACGGGTGAGCTCGACCGTCTCGGAGAAGTGGTGCTCGAAGCGATCGAGCTCGCTGCGCTCGCGAGCGAAGGACTTCACGACGCGGATCTGCCCGACCACCTCCGCGAAGCGACCGGACGCGATGTCGACGTGCTCGTTCTTGTCGCCCTCGAGCCGCTGCCACTTGCGGCTCGTGAGCGCCGTCAACCACAGGTAGGCGGGATACGCGACGAGGAGCAGCGCGGCGAGCGGCCAGTAGTGCCAGGCACTGATCACGAGCACGGCCACGGTGGTCATCAGCATCGTCACGAACATGTTCGAGAACGACTTCATGAAGTTCGTGACCTCTGAGATGGAGCGGTTCAGCCGCGCCACGATCGTGCCCGTGAGCTCGTTGTCGTAGTAGCGCTGGGGGAGCGCCAGCAGCTTCTCGAAGTATCTGGCGGAGAGGACGGTGCGCATCTTCGCGCTCATCACATCGCCCCAGTAGCCGCCGAAGCTGCTGACCACCGTCTCGACGAGACTGGCGGCCAGCAGCGCGAGCGCCAGCAGCACCACGCTGCGGATCGCGCCCGTCGGCACCCCCTCGCCCCGGGTCGCCGCCCCCACCGCGTCCACCACCACGTCGGTGGCGGCCCCGGTGATGAAGGGGACGGCGAGCCCGGCCGCGGTGACCACGGCGGCCGCGATCATGATGCCCGCGTAGTACGGGGCGAGCGAACGGGTGAAGCGCAGGATGCGAGCGAGAGCAGACACGGTTGAAGCCTCCGGAACGGTCGTCACAAAGGTGTAACGCGCGGGACGCCGGATCCTTCCAGCCGCGGCGTGTCGAGCGCTACGCCGCCTTCGGCTGCTGCTGCGTGATGCAGTGGATGCCGCCGCCGCGCGCGAAGAGCGGACGGGCGTCGATCCCGATCACCCTGCGGCCGGGATAGACCTCTCGGAGCACCGCGAGCGCGTGGTCGTCGGCGGGATCCTCGAAGGCGCACGCGATCACGGCGCCGTTGATGACGACGTGGTTGATGTAGCTGTAATCGACGAAGCCCTCGTCGTCGCGCAGCGTCCGAGGGGCCGGCAGGTCGAGGATCTCGAAACCGGCCGAGGTGTCGTCGAGGTACCGCTCGGCGACCTCCCGGTTGG
>JAPSIU010000062.1 GCA_031178565.1 Leucobacter sp.
GATCCCCGGCGGGATCCCCATCGGGATGGCGACCCCCATCAGGGCGACGCCCACCGTCGCGACGGTGCCGAAGTTCGTGCCGTTGACGAGGCTGGCGATGGCGCTCAGGATCAACGCTGCGGGGAGAAACCATGCGGGATGGATCAGCTGCAGGCCGTAGAAGATCATCGACGGCACGGTCCCCGACATGATCCAGGAGGAGATGAGGGCGCCGACCGCCACGAAGATCAGGAGGGGCTGGAGGCCGCGTTTGATCATGTCGAAGCTCGCCTCCTCCACCGCGTCATATCTGACGCGGTGGAGCCGCGCGAGGCCGAGTGCCAGGAGGAACGCCGCCGCCATCATGAGCGGCAGCGGGGCCTTCAGGAATACCAGTCCGACGACCAGTACGGCCGTTACTGCGATGATCGAGAGCACCGCGGACAGGAGGCCCGAGGGCTCGTCCGCTGTTCCGTGCTCGCTGGTGCTGGTGCTGTGTGCCGTCATGATGTCCTCACCGTTGAGGGTTTCGAATATCGAGGGGTGTTGATGCGGATGCGGGTCAGCCGCGCGGATGCCGGGAGATCTCATCCCGGACGTGCGATCGGTAGGCGTCGAGGAGTGTCCGCCAGACCGGGCCCGGCTCCCCGGTGCCGATCACCCGTCCGTCGATCTCCACGACGGGGACGAGCTCGCAGACGGTGCCGGTGACGAAGACCTCGCTGGCGCGGTAGAACTCGAAGAGGGACAGCCGCTCCTCGCTGACCTCGTAGCCGAGCGAGCGCGCCTCCCGCAGCACGGTTCCCCGGGTGATGCCGTGCAGGCAGGCGTTCGCGAAGGGCGTGCGCACGGCGCCGTCGACGACGCAGAAGATGTTGGCGGTGTCCGCCTCGGCGACGAATCCATCCGTGTCGAGCATGAGAGCCGCGTCGATTCCGTGATCGTTCCAGACCTCGAGCCGCGCCAGGATCGAGTTCAGCTGGTTGGAGTGATGGATGCCGGGGTCGACCACTTGAGGATAGGGCCGGCGGATGCTCGCGGTGCGGAGCCGCTGAGGAGCGGGGTTCTCGGCGACGGGCTTCTGCTCCGCGATGATGACCAGGGTACCGACCGGGGGCGCATTACGAGGGTCCATGCCGGAGGTGCTGCGGGTGCCTCGACTGCACATCAGGCGGATGTGGGTATCGGTGGTGAACCCGTTGGCGTCCAGTGTGTCGTAGATCGCCCCCGTGATCTCCTCGCGGGTGTTCGGGAGGACGATCCTGAGTGCGTTCGCCGAATCCTCGAGACGGGTGAGGTGATCCTCGAGTCGCAGGACCGTGCCGTCGTAGACGCGCATGCCCTCCCACACGGCATCCCCCGACTGGAAGCTCGCGTCGAAGACGGAGACCCGTGCTTCACCGGCCGGCAGGATCTCCCCCGCGACGTAGATCTTCAGATCGGACAATTCGAGACTCCTTCGTCGGCAACTAGATATCGGATACGATATGCGGCGCGGCGACGCTTGTCAACGGATCGGATACGATATTCCCGAACTCGTCAGCGAGGTCGAGCACCTGGGGGACACGTCATGATGGAGAAGCTGGTCGGGTACAAGACCAAGGGCCAGATCGCGTACGAGGAGATCCGCTCGCGCATCCTCCAGGGAATGCTGGCGCCCGGTGAGCGCCTGGTGATCGACCAGCTCGCCTCCGAGTTCGGCGTGAGCAAGGTTCCCATCAGGGAGGCGGTCGATCGTCTGATCGGAGAGGGTTGGCTCGAGCGAAGCCCGCATATCGGGCCTTTCGTGCCGATGCTGACCTCGGACGAGGTCCGCGAGACGGCGATGCTCCGGGCTGCGCTCGAGAGCGACGCGATCGCGCACGCCACTCCCCGCCACACGGACGAGTCGCTCGCCGAGGCCGAGCTGAGCCTTCGCTCGATGGGGGCCGGCGACGGCGATTTCGCCACGTTGAACGTGCGGTTCCACACGGCGTTGATCCGACCGTGTCCCTACGATCAGCTGAGGTCGATGGCGATCGAGCTGATGAGCCGGGCGGCCCGGTTCCACACCGTGCTGAGGCTGGGCGACTACGCCAATCCGACGCAGGAGGAGCACGAGGAGCTGCTGGGCGCCGTGCGGGCGGGCGACCCGGATCGTGCGGGAGACCTGACTCGGGAGCACATCGTGCGCGCGGCCGAGAAGCTCGAGGCGCATCTCAGTGCGCGAGGGCTTGCGGGCGAGCGCTGACGATCAGACGGCGGCTGCGCTCGAGGCCTCCGCGGCATCGGCCTCCTGGGCGAGGAGCGCCTCGGCGATGAGCTCGGGGGACAGCGGCGCGTGCCGGGGGTCGGCGGGACCCGCCTCGAGTCGGATCCTCGCGTCGTGGACGAGCGCTCGATCGAGACCGAGCGTGGCCGAGAGGGAGTCGATGAGCAGCTCGAACATCGACTCCGCGCTCACGACCTCGGGATCCACCACGGCGCGGATCGAGAGCCCGTCCATGAGCGCGAGGGTGCCGAGCGCGAGGCGGTCGAGGTCGGCGGTGGGGGAGATACGGCCCGCGAGCTGCAGCCCCTCGAGGGCTCGGAGAACCGGGGCGCCCCAGAGCTGGTAGATCCTCGATCCCACCCGGCGCGTGTGCGCGGACCGTCCCGACGCGGCCCAGAGCTCGATCCAGAACTGCCACCGCTCGCTGAACGCGACCGTTCCCGTGACGTGGAGGCGAAGGAGGGACAGGAGTGCCATCAGCGGATCGTCCCGCCAGGGGACCGCGTCCCGGGCGGACAGCGTGGTCGCCTGCATCATGACCTGGAAGGTCGCGTTCACCAGCTCGTCCCTGGTGCCGAAGTAGTGCTGGATGAGCCCGAGGCTCACCCCCGACTCGAGGGCGATGTCCTTGAGCTTCGCGCTCGCGACCCCGTCTCGCGCGATGACGCGGATCGAGCCGCAGAGGATCTCGGCCTTCCGCCGGGTCGCGAGGTCGACCTCGATCGCGGTTCGCGCGGATTCGGCGTCGAGCAGCATGCGGACTCCTGACTGTTGACGGGTGGTGCTGTGTCCATTCTCGGCGTCCCGGGGATGGACAGATTCCAATAATACGTTATTATCGGAGTGTTGGTGTCGTTGACGAAGGAGTCCCACATGCACGCAACACCCCTCAAACTGACCATCGCGGCCGCGGCCGTGATCACTCTCGCGGCCTGCTCCTCCGGAGGCGGCGACACCGCCGGATCGGGCGACTCCGAGGGGGGCTCCCTCGTGTTCGCGAGCTACGGCAGCGCCTATCAGGACGCGCAGAACGAGGCCTTCCTCGACCCCTGGGCGGAGGAGGCCGGCGTCACGGTCCAGAACGACGGGCCGACCTCGTACGCGAAGATCCAGCAGATGGTGGAGGCGGGCAACCCCAGCTGGGATGTCGTCGACACGGAGCCGTACTTCCCTGTGGCGAACTGCGGCACGCTCGTCGAGGAGCTCGACCTCGACAACATCGATGTGTCGAAGTTCCCCGAGGGCACCGTGTCCGACTGCTCGATCCCGATCGCGCAGTACTCGACCGTGCTCATCTACAACACGGAGACCTACGCCGGAGCCGATGCGCCCGCCACCCCCGCCGACTTCTTCGATCTCGAGAGGTTCCCCGGCAAGCGCATGGTGCCGAACTGGGCCGGGGGAGGGGCCCTCGAGTTCGCCCTCCTCGCCGACGGCGTCGCTCCGGAGGACCTCTACCCGCTGGATACCGAGCGGGCATACGCCAAACTCGATACGATCCGGGACTCGCTCGAGTTCTGGAACACGAGCTCCGAGTCGCAGCAGGCGATGGAGGACGGGTCGACCGACATGATCCTCGCCTGGTCGGGTCGCGGCTACGAGGCGGAGCGCAACGGCGCCGCGATCGCCGCCGCGTGGGATCAGAACCTGCTGGCCTGGGCGAGCCTCAGCATCATCAAGGGCACCCCGCACCTCGAAGCGGCGCAGAGCTTCATCGAGTACGCCGCCCAGGCCGAGCCGCAGGCGCGCTTTGCGGAGCTGCAGCCCTACTCGCCGGCCAACAGCGACGCCGAGCCCGAGCTCGACGAGCTCCAGCAGAAGTGGGACGTCTCGAAGTCCGAGATCCAGGAGCAGTCAGTCATCACCGACGTGGAGTGGTGGGCCGAGAACTCGGCCGACGCCGAGGAGGAGTGGACGAGCTGGGCGACGAGCTAGCGCTCGCGGCCGGGCGGTCCGCCCCTCCCGGCCGGCTCGACCCGAGGTGTCCGATCCGGCGCGGCCGGTTCGATCCGTCCCCGTCCCGGAGGTGAGGAGAAGGCATGCGCGCATCGCGGCTCTTCAGCGGAGTCGCCGTCATACCGGCGGTGACCGTCATCGGCCTGTTCTTCCTGCTCCCCATCGGCGTGATCCTCGTCCGGTCGTTCACGGATCCGGAACCGGGTCTGGGGCAGTACGCCGCGGCGCTGCAGGACCCGACCACCCTCCGGGTGCTGGGGCGCACCTTCGCCATGGCGGTCGTCGCAGTCGCGGCCTGCCTGGCGTTCGGGTACCCCTACGCCTATCTGCTGACCCTGGTCGGCCCGACCGCCCAGACGCTCCTCCTCGTGCTCATCCTGGTCCCGTTCTGGACCTCGCTCATGGCGCGGACCTTCGCGTGGATCTCGCTCCTGCAGCGCGACGGGCCGGTCGCCGCGCTCCTCGGCTTCTTCGGGGCGGAGGACGTCGTGCTCCGCGGCACCGCAGCCGGCGTCATCATCGCGATCGTGCAGATCCTGCTGCCGTACATGGTGCTCACCCTCTACACCGCGTTCGCGGCGATCGACCGCCGACAGCTCGCGGCGGCGCAGAGCCTCGGCGCGAACCGGTACCGCGCCTTCCTGCAGGTGTATCTCCCGCAGTCGCTGCCGGGCGTGTTCGCGTCGAGCTCCCTCGTCTTCATCCTCGCGCTCGGCTTCTACATCACGCCTCAGCTCATCGGAAGTCCGAAGGAGGCGATGATCGCACAGGTCATCGGCATGCGGGTCGAGAAGATCGTGGACTTCGCGGGGGCCGGCGCGCTCTCGGGGATCCTGCTCCTCGCGACGCTCGGACTGTTCGCGATGGTCGCCCTCGCGATCCCGACGCTGAGACGGAGCATCGGCGGGATGATCACGGGAGAGCGACCATGAACGATCCCACGCGCATCCGCCTGCCCATCCGGGTGTGGGCCGGGGTGACGGCGCTGCTGCTCATCGCCCCGACGCTCGTCGTGATCCCGCTGTCGTTCTCCGGCAAGCGCAGCTTCGCGTTCCCCATCGAGGGGTGGTCGCTGCAGTGGTACGAGCGGTTCTTCACCGAGCCGAGATGGTTGAACTCCCTCGGCGCGAGTCTCGCGATCGCGGTCGTCGTCGGGGTCGTCGCGACCGTGGTCGGCACGCTCGCGGCGCTGGGCGTCCGGGGACTGCGGGCGCGCCTCTCCGCCGCGACGCAGGTCGCCCTCCTGCTGCCGATCCTCATCCCCGGGATCGTCGCCGCCATCGGCATCTTCGGGCTCTACCTCCGCTGGGGGCTCAACGGCTCGACCCTCGGCCTCGTCCTCGCCCACACCACCCTCGCGATCCCGTTCGTCATGATCCCGGTCGGAACCGCGCTGCGCGGCCTCGACGACACCCTCGACCAGGCCGCGGCGGTGCTCGGGGCCGGCCCGGTCGCAAGGTTCTTCCAGGTCCAGCTGCCGATCCTCGCCCCCGGGATCGCGACGGGATTCGTGTTCGCCTTCGTCACCAGTCTCGACGAGGTGGTCATCGCCTACTTTCTGCAGTCTCCGACGCTCCGCACCCTTCCGGTGCAGATGTACAGCTCGGTGACGGTCGAAACGGATCCGAGCATCGCCGCGGCGTCGACGCTGCTGCTCGTGCTCTCCACCCTCATCATCCTGATCCCGCGCCTCACGGTCATCGTGCGAGAGCGGCGGGCCGCACATCGGACAGGAGGCGCCGTATGAACGCCGCATCGACTCCGGGCGCCCAGGTCCGGCTCATCGGGCTCGGAAAACGATACGGCGGAGCGGCTGCCGTCGACGCCGTCGACCTCGTCGTGGAGGCGGGCGAGTTCCTCACCCTGCTCGGCCCGAGCGGATCCGGCAAGACCACGACGCTGTCGATGATCGCGGGCTTCACGGAGCCGACCGCCGGAAACGTGGTGTGCGACGGACGCGACCTCACCGACGTCCCTCCCCACAAGCGCGGCCTCGGCATGGTGTTCCAGAACTACTCCCTCTTCCCGCACCTCACGGTGCGCGAGAACGTCGAGTTCCCGCTGCGGCAGCGCGGCGTCGCCAAGCCGGAGCGCGCCAGGCGGGCGATGGAGGCGCTGCAACTCGTGGAGCTGCACGGCCGATCCGATGCGAAGCCCTCCCAGCTCAGCGGGGGGCAGCAGCAGCGCGTGGCGCTCGCGCGCGCACTCGTGTTCGAGCCCCGGCTGCTGCTCATGGATGAACCCTTCGGCGCCCTCGACCGGGCCCTGCGCGAGCGCCTGCAGATCGAGCTGCGCCGGCTGCATCGCGAGCTCGGCATCACGATCGTCTTCGTCACGCACGATCAGGAGGAGGCCCTCACGCTCTCCGACCGGATCGCCGTCTTCAACGAGGGTCGGATCGAGCAGGTCGGCACGCCGAAGGAGCTCTACGAACGACCCGAGTCCCTGTTCGTCGCCCGCTTCATCGGCGAGTCGAATGCGCTGCTGGGCGGGACGGCGAACGGCGAGTTCCTCAGCGAGGGCGGGGTGAGGATGTCGGCGCCCGAGGGGATGGAGGGTCCGGCGATCGCGATCGTGCGCCCGGAGCGCGTTCGCGTGCTCGACGGCGATGCAGCCCCCGATGGCGGTGCAGCCCCCGATCCCGATCCCGATCCCGATCCCGATCCCGCATGCCGCGTCGAGGGCACCGTGCGCGACGTGACCTATCTCGGATCGCAGTGCCGGGTGGAGGTCGACTCCGACGACGGGACCCTGATCGTCCGCACCGACACCGACACGCGCCTGCCGGGCATCGGCGAGCCGATCTCGCTCGGCTGGAGCGCCGCACACGCCGCGTGCTTCCCCCACCGCAACGCCACAGGAGAAATGAGGAACCCATGGACCGCGACCCTCGCCCCGTCCGCGTGAAGCTCGCCGACCTCGAACCGGTCGGCGCCGACGAGGCCCCCACGAAGGTCCGCATCAGGCGGATCATCACGCGCGCCGAGCACCAGAGCGAGCTCACCCAGGGGGTGTGCTGGATGGACCCGGGTGAGCAGACCAACCGCTGGTCGAGCCGGGAGCGCTTCGACGCCGAGGAGGCCGAGCACTGGTACGGACCCGTCGACGAGACCTACTACATCATCCGCGGCAGGCTGCGGCTCACCTGGGACGAGGGTGTGTTCGAACTCGGTCCCGACGACACCGTCTACCTCGCTCCGGGGTGGACCTACCACCTCGAGAACGTGGGCGATGAGCCGGCGTTCTTCGTCTACAACATGACCCCGGCGCAGGAGTGAGCGCCGTGGAACAGATCCCGGTGCACTTCGACGCGCGAGTGCTCGACCACGACACCGGCACCGCCATGCACGAGGCGGCGCCCAGTCCGTGGTTCGCCGCCGGCGAGCCCCACACGGAGGGCCGCCTGCGGATCGAGCGCATGCACGACGTTCTCGCGAACGGACCCGTGAGGGACCGCGTGCGCTTCGCCCCCGGCCGCCTCGCGGTCGAGGACGAGCTCCTCACGGTGCACGACGCCGACTACGTCGCGGAGGTCCGCCGGCTCGCGGAGCGCGGAGGAGGGTGGGTCACGCCGACGACGCGGCTCGGCCCGGACTCCCACGTTCCGCTGCTCGCGGCCGCCGGCACGGCGCTCGCGGCCGCCGAGTCGGTGATGTCGGGTGCCGCGGCGCTCGCGTACGCGCTCACACGGCCGCCCGGGCACCACGCGCAGCGAGCCCGGGCGGACGGGTACTGCTTCTTCAATGGGGCCGCACTCGCCGCGGACGCCGCGCTTCGAGCCGGCGCGGCGCGGGTGCTCGTCGTCGACTGGGACGTGCACCACGGGAACGGCACGCAGGACATCTTCTACGACCGGGATGACGTGCTGACCGTCAGCATCCACATGGACCACGGCGCGTGGGGGCCGAGCCACCCGCAGACCGGGCGGCTGGAGGAGCGGGGCGCCGGAGCGGGACTCGGGTTCAATCAGAACGTCCCCCTTCCGCTCGGCGCGGGGAACATCGCCTACGCACGGGCGTTCGACGAGGTGGTCGCACCCCTCGCGGAGCGATTCCGCCCCGACATGATCGTCTGCGCCAGCGGTCAGGATGCGAGCGCATTCGATCCGAACGGTCGCCACAACGTGTCGATGACCGGTTTCCGCACGATCGGGGCGAAGGTCCGCGCCCTCGCGGACCGCCACACCGACGGCCGCGCGATCCTCGTTCAAGAGGGCGGGTACAACCCCTCCTACGCCCCGTACTGCCTGCTCGCCACGTTCGAGGGTCTGCTGGGGACGAGCGAGCCGACGGCGGATCCCCTCGGCTATCTGCCCGACCAGACCCTCGGGCTCGACGAGCGGTTCGCCGCGCTCGCGGCGGAGCTCTCCGAGGACCGGCTCTCGCGCCTGGACGCACCCTCCGCACCATCCGTATCGTCCGCAGCCGCGTCTCCGCGGCCGCGGGAATGACTCGAAAGGACCTCCGATGCAGCTCGCATTCTCCCTGGACGCCTACCGCACCCGCGTCGCCGACGTGCAGCGCCGGATCAAGGATCGGGGCCTCGACGCCGCACTGATCTCGATGCCGGACTCGGTGTTCTGGCTCACCGGCGTCGACTCCGTGGGGTACCTCTGGCCGCAGGCGCTCATCGTGCCCGTCGACGGGGCGCCGATCTACGTCACCCGCACCACCGAGGAGCCCGGCGTCGACGCCGCGTCCTGGCTCGAGGAGCGCTACTTCTACGACATCTCCCGGGAGGACCCCGTGGAGGCGATCGTCGGGGAGATCCGGCGTCGGGGACTCGGATCCGGGCGCCTGGGCATCGAGGAGGAGGCCTTCACCATGCTCCCGTCCACGCATCGGCGCATCGGGGAGGGGCTGCCCGACGCGGCGTTCGAGGACTGCAGCTACATCGTCCCCGAGGCCAGGCTCGTCAAGTCGCCCGCGGAACTCGCCTTCCAGCGCCAGGCCGCGAGGATCGCGGACCACGCCATGGCGCGGGTGATCGCCGCCGTCAGGCCGGGGGTGAGCGAGGTGGAGCTCGCGGGGATCGCGGCAGCCGCGCTCGGCGAGGCGGGAGGAGAGCACGCGGCGATTCCGCCGATGGTCGTCTCGGGCGAGCGGAGCGCGCTCGTGCACTGCATGGCGAGCCGGCGCACCGTCGCGGTCGGCGACGTGGTCTGCCTCGAACTGGCGGGTGTCGTGCACCGGTACCACGCGGTGCTCATGCGCACGGTCTCCGTCGGCGAGCCGTCCCCGCGGGTGAGGGAGGTCTCGGAGCTCGCGCGCGAGGCGCACCTCGCCGCGATGGCGAAGACGGCGCCGGGGATCGAGGTCTGGGAGCCCGAGGAGGCCGCCCGCGCGGTGCTCGAGCCGGCGGGACTGCACGGCAACCGCTGCCACCGGATCGGCTACAGCCTCGGCGTCGCCTACCCTCCGGGCTGGCTCGAGCCCATGATGATGGCGAAGGGCGACCCCCACCGATTCGCGCCCGGCATGTCGTACACGGTGGAGCCCAATCTGCATCTTCCCGCCGAGGGCTTCGGGATCAAGATCGGGGAGACGGTCGAGTGCACCGAGTCGGGCCCGCGGAGCATGACGAGCCTGGGGCACGACATCTTCGTCGTGTAGTCGAGGCGGGGCGGGGCCGGATCCCGCGCCGGCCCCCGCCTCAGCCCTCCTGCCTCAGCCCTCGCGCTTCTTGCCGGTGCCGAGCAGACCGTTCATGATCCCGGACAGGATCGACATGACGACCGCGGCGAGCACGCCCCACCAGAAGCCGTCCACGCGGAGCCCGAATCCCGCGAGGTCGGAGAGCCACGCCACGACCGCGAACATAATGCCGTTCACGATGAGGCCGAAGAGCCCGAGTGTGACGATGTAGAGCGGGATCGACACGATGCGGATGACCTTGCCGAGGGTTCCGTTCACCAGCCCGAAGACGAGCGCGACGAGCACGAGCGTCAGGAGGTAGCCGGAGTCGTCGGTGTTGACCGGGTCGATCCAGACGCCGTGGTCGCCGCTGCCGCCCACGATGAGCGTGGTGAGCCAGAGCGCGAAGGCGCTGACGAGGACGCGGATGATGGAGCGCATGCCTCCAGTATGGCAAGCGGAGTCCGTCGTCGGGGAACTCGCGACCGGCACCGGCTGCGGCGGCGGTCGCTCACTAGACTGGATGTCCATGACCGACCACGCCCAGCCGCCGATACGCCTGCGAGCCGACGTTCTCGCCGTACCCGCGTACCGGCAGGGCGCGACGCCCACGAAGCCCGGCTACAAGCTCTCGAGCAACGAGAACCCCTTCGATCCGCTGCCCGGCGTGCTCGAGGCGATCGCAGCGCGCAGCGACGTCAATCGCTACGCGGCAGCGGCGATGCCGGATCTCCGCGCGATGCTCGCGGGCGAGTTCGGCGTGAGCCTCGACCACGTGCATCTCGCGGCGGGATCGGTCGCCATCCTCTATCAGCTCGTGCACGCGGCGGCCGGGCCGGGCGACGCCTTTCTGCACGCCTGGCCCAGCTTCGAGGCGTACCCGGCGCTCGGGGTCGCCTCGGGGGCCGAGGGCATCCGCGTACCGCTGAACGACCGGGCCGAGCACGACCTCGACGCGATGGCCGACGCCGTCACCGATCGCACGCGCGTGATCCTGCTCTGCACGCCCAACAACCCGACCGGACCGGTGATTCGCCGCGAGGACTTCGACCGCTTCATGGCGCGCGTCCCCTCCGACGTGCTCGTGGTGCTCGACGAGGCGTATCGCGAGTTCGTCACCGATCCGGAGGCCGTGCGCGGCGAGGAGGTGCTGCGCGCTCACCCGAACCTGGTGGTCCTGCGCACCTTCTCGAAGGCCTACGGGCTCGCGGGGCTGAGGATCGGATACGGCGTCGGGAACCCGGCGATCCTCTCGGCCGCCTCGAGCGTCGCGATCCCGCTCTCGGTCACGGGGATCGCGGAGAGCGCCGCGCTGGCATCGCTGCTGCCGGAGGCGCGTGAGGCGAACCTCGAGCGGATCGCCGTGCTCGCCGAACGGAGGGACGGGCTCGCCGCCGCGCTGCGCGGGCTCGGGCTCGACATCCCCGAGGCGCAGGGCAATTTCGTGTGGATCCCGCAGGGGGATCGGGCGAGGGGCGGCGTCGCCGACGCGCAGGCGCTCGCCGCCGCGTTCTCGGAGGCGGGCACGCTCGTGCGGCCGTTCCCGGGGGCCGGTCTGCGGATCTCGGCGGGGGAGGCCGAGAGCATTCCCGT
>JAPSIU010000379.1 GCA_031178565.1 Leucobacter sp.
GAAGGTGTCTACGGCCGCGCTGCAGATCCCCCGGATCCGATCAGACGTTCTCGCCAGCGCCTCCTCGTGTCGACGGTCGGCTGCTTCCCGAGCAGCGAGCGTCTCGGTGCGCTGCGACCTGATCCGGTTCGCGATCCGTACGGCGGCCATGAGAAGGCCCAGCACCGCGCCCACCCAGAGGCCGTTCGTGAACAAGAGATAACTCAAGGAGCCGTTGATCCGGACGCCTACGATGTCGAGCGCAAGTCCTACGATCAATCCGGCTATCCCAACGACGAGACCGACCGGGATCACCGACAGCACGATGCTGAATACGTCACCGGCGGAGACACGTCCCCCGCTTTGCTTCTGCATCTCCTATTCGCCCCAGATCGCTCCGGCGATGAGGGGCGTGTAACCGTCGGGCGCGTACGTCCACTTCGTCGCCATCCAGAATCCGTCGCGCAGGAAATGCGACACGCCGCCCGAGGAGCACCAGGTCCCTCCGGAGAGGGCCGAGCATCCGAGGCCCTCTCCGGCGAGGACACCGACCACGTGGTCCCGTTCTTCGGGCGTCAACCCGATGGACACCTGCGTCTGCAACGCCTCGCCACCGGCACCCTCGACGGCGAGTCCGCACTGGAACGCCAACCGATCTGCGGCGATCTGATTAGCGGGTGTGTCCATCGTGAGCACCTCGGGGTACCCGGAGCGTCCGCCGCTCGTCGGCACGAACCCCTGCGCCTGCAGTGCGTCGCGCACCGCCGGCGAGTAGAGCTCCTCGCACGAGCTCGGAACCGCACCGCTTCCCTGAGCCGCCGCTTGCTGCTGCTCCGCTTCGGCCTCGGCGGCCCTCTTCTGCGCCGCCTCGGCCTCCTTCTTCCGCACGGCCTCGGTTTCAGCGACTGCTGAGACGAGTCGCTCGTTCTCTTCCCGTAAGCGCGCCGCCGCTGCGTCGACTGCTTCGCGTGCCTCGTGCAGGCTCCGCAGTTCCTCGCGCATCTGTTCGGCGTCACCGAGCGAATCCATGTCTCGCATACTTCGCTCTTCGAGTTGCTCGGCTTTCCCGAGCGCCTCCCGAGCCGCCTCCAGCTGCGCAGCCTCCGCCACCGCGCTCTCGGGCGTCGCCTCCACCAGGCTGCCCAGTGCCTCGACGTCCCCTTGGAAGTTCTCCCAGGCCGCCCGGTACGCGGAGACGCTCGTCTGATACTCGGCCCGCGTCTCCTCGCGTTCCCGCTGCCCGTTGAGCACGACGAGGGTGACGGCTACGGCGCACGCCACCACAACGACGATGAGACTGACGATCAGCAGGAGCCGCTTCCGCGACCGGGGGTTTTCTCTGTTCACGCGCATCAGTAAAACAAGCGCGGAGGTCCGAATAAACGGGTTCGGAGCGGATCAGGACAAGCCGGAAAAACCGAACGCGGCGAGCCGACACGACTTCGCATCACTCGGTCGCACTCAATCGCAGGCACTCGCCCGGACCGGATCCGCTCTCCCGGGGCGAGTCCGTCGCGATCGTTCTGCCGCTCCCGACCTCGAACTCTTCAACGCTCTCGACGCAGCCGTGTCGTTCCGCGGCTGCGTAGAACTGCGCGGTTCCCTCACCGTAGACGGGGTACCCGCCCTCCTTCGCCCACACCCAGGTTCCGCGGGCGACATCGATCCCGGCGAGCTGCTGGATCACCCCCTCACCGGAGCGCAACTCCCCCTCGAGGAACACCGCGATCACACCGAGTTCCGAGGTCCCGGCGAGCTCACTCGTGTGGGGTGCACCCGAGAACACCTGTGTGCGGGTCGCCACTCGGGGTTCCCGCGTCGCGCTGATGCCGAGGGCGTGGGTGACGTATCGCTCGGTGCCGTCCGGATCGGTCTCCCTGAACTGCACGAGACCCGCGACCATCGGGTCCTTCTCATCGAAGGTGTAGCTGTAGATCTGCGATTCGATGCGCTCATCGGGCAGCAGTTCGGCGGCGTCGAGACGCACAACCCCCACTCCGGGAACGGATATCTCCGCGGGCCCAGGCAGCCCGGGAGTCCCCGCGAACGCGGAGGCTCTCTCGAACGGCCCGAACGGCACCCACTCCGGCTCTCCGCTCATGCTGCGCGGTGCGCTCGCACTCGGCCCGGGCTCGGCACAACCCGTCAGAAGCGCGCCGACCACGGCTCCTGCGAGGAGCACCGCGGCCGAGGCGGAGCCCGTCCTCCTGCGCTGCGATGCTCGGACTCCCCTCGTCAGACGCACAGCTGCGGCCCGAGTTCGATCGTTTCCTCATCGATCGTGATCGTAGCGATGCCGCAGACCCTCGCCTCGACGTCGGGTTCGATAAGCATCGTCGTGTACATCGACTGCAGGTCATCGGCGCTTCGTTCCTGGCTCCGATCGCTCTCGGGATCGGCGGCCGGGTAGATCCGCATCGAGAGCGAATTGCCGCTGCTCTTGCCGTCGTAGCGGGTCACCCTGCCCCAGACCGCCATGCAGTCGTTGGAGTACAGCAGCTGAACGTGCACCTGGTTGTCGAGACGAGCCTCGTCGGCGGCGATCACCGCATCGTCCTTGCACGCGGTGCGCATCGGATCGATTCCGTTCTCCGCAGCGAGGTACGGACCCTCGGCGTTCTGCGGTGGCTCCGGCTCGCGGTTGGCGATTCGACTATTCCAGAACACGCTCGTGCCGGCAACCGCGATCACCGCGGCGGTCGACGCTATCAGGGCTGTCTGCAACACGGAGAACCGACGACCCGGCGCGCGCGACCCCGGCGCGGATCCCGATTCCAGGCCCTGCTCCGACCCGGGCTGCTCGGAGCGAGCGCGTGGATCGAGTGCGCGACGTCTCGAGATCCAGACCGCCCGCTCCCCGCCGAGAGCCTCGACGAGTTTCGCAACCGTTCGTTCGGTGGGCAG
>JAPSIU010000380.1 GCA_031178565.1 Leucobacter sp.
CGACGCTGCGCGGCCGGCTGCTCGCCGACACCGTCGTCCACAGGCTCGTGGGCTGACAGTCTTTCCAGGGGCACCTGCGGTAGACTTGGCACTCAGAACGACTGAGTGCCAGCCGCGCGTATTCGCGTCGACGGCGCGGTCTCTCAGCACTGATCACCGGCGGAGGAGGGAAATGGTCTCGGAGCGCAGTCTTGCCGTGCTGCATGCGATCGTGAGCGACTACGTCTCCTCGAACGAACCGGTCGGCTCGAAGGCCATCGTCGACCGGCACCGCTTCGGGGTGTCGGCCGCGACCATCCGCAACGACATGGCTCTCCTCGAGGAGGACGAGCTCATCGCTCAGCCGCACACGTCGTCCGGGCGGGTTCCGACCGACAAGGGATACCGCCTCTACGTCGACACGCTCGCGAAGATCCGTCCGTTGAGCACCGCTCAGCGCTCGGCCATCGAGCGCTTCCTCGGCGAATCCGCCGACCTCGACGACGTGATGGCCCGTACCGTCCGGCTGCTCTCGCAGCTCACCAACCAGGTCGCCGTCGCGCAGTACCCGTCGCTGCGGAGGACGGTCGTGCGCCATATCGACCTCGTCGCAGTGGGCGAGGACCGGGTGCTGTGCGTCCTCATCCTGGGCAGCGGTGTGGTCGAGCAGCAGATCGCGCGGCTTCCGGCGTCGCGGGTCACGGAGGCCTGGGTGCACGGCCTGCGCGAGCGGATCGCGAAGGCGACGGTCGGCGGCGATGTGGAGACGGCGGCCGACGCCGTCGCGAAGCTCGACACCTCCATCGACGAGTGGGCGCAGCCGGACGAGACCGATCTCGTGCGGCGGGTCCTCGAGGTCGTGAGCAGCCAGCTCCGGGCGAACCGCACCGATCGGATCGCGATCGCGGGCGCGGCGAACCTCTCCCGCCCCGGGGAGTTCGCGGGATCCCTGCACGTCGTGCTCGAGGCGATCGAGGAGCAGGTCACCCTGCTGCGCCTCTTCGACGAGCTCGTGCAGGACGGGCGCGACGTGTCCGCCTCCATCGGCCGCGAGAACGAGGCCTACGGGCTCTCCGCGGCCTCGATTATCGCGTCGAGCTACGAGTCGGAGGGCACCTCGGTGTCCCGCCTCGGGGTGCTCGGCCCGATGCGCATGGACTACGCGGGGAATATCGCGGCCGTCCGCGCCGTTGCCCGCTACCTGAACCGCCTCCTGGGCGAAGACCTGTGAGTGCGGGGCCCGGGCCCCGCACGACACCGCAACCGTGAACCAACACCACACATCCTGAGGAGCTGTACAGTGGCCGACCACTACGAGACCCTCGGCGTGCCGCGCGAGGCGACGCCCGAAGAGATCAAGAAGGCCTACCGAAGGCTCGCACGTGAGCTGCACCCCGACGTCAATCCGAGCGAGGACGCGTCGGAGCGGTTCAAGAACGTCACCCACGCCTACGACGTGCTGAGCGATCCCGAGCAGCGTCAGCGGTACGACATGGGAGGCGGCCAGCCGGGCATGGGCGGCTTCGGAGACATCTTCGAGACGTTCTTCGGCGGGGGATTCGGCGGTCAGCAGCGCGGTCCGCGTTCGCGCGCGGAGCGCGGCGACGACGCGATGATCCGCGTCGACGTGTCGCTCGAGGACGTCGTCTTCGGCGCGCAGCGGGAGGTGACGGTCAACACGGCCGTGCTCTGCGGGACGTGCCAGGGGAGCTGCTGCCAGCCCGGCACCCACCCGGTGACCTGCGATGTCTGCCACGGGCAGGGTCAGGTGCAGCGCCAGGTGCGATCGCTGTTCGGCAACGTGGTCACCATGCACCCGTGCGGCAGCTGCCAGGGGTACGGCACCGTCATCGAGCATCCGTGCGTCGAGTGCGGCGGCAAGGGCCGGGTGCGGGAGCGTCGCACGATCCACGTCGACATCCCCTCGGGCATCGACACTGGCACCCGCATGCAGATGCGCGGCGGCGGCGAAGTCGGTCCGGGCGGGGGCCCCAATGGAGACCTCTTCATCGAGTTCCGGGTCACGCACCACGACATCTTCAGCCGCGACGGCAACGATCTGCTCTGCACGATGCAGCTCGCCATGACCGATGCGATTCTCGGCGCCGAGACCACGGTGGCGGCGCTCGACGGGAACGTCACGGTCGAGATCCCCGCAGGCACGCAGTCGGGCGACATCATCACGATCGGCGGGCGGGGGATCCAGGCACTGCGCAGCACCACCCGCGGCGACCTGAAGATCGCGGTCCAGGTGGCGACGCCGACGAAGCTCTCGAGTCGCGAGAAGGATCTGGTCAGCCAGCTCGCGGCCCTCCGCAAAGACGACGCGCCGCACCTCGGCGAGTTCCAGCAGAGCTTCTTCGGCAAGATCCGGGATCGCTTCTTCCGTCAGGGCTGAGTGTGGCGAATCTGTACTTCTGCGAGGACGCTCCCGCGGACCGCTTCGAGGTCGGCGCCCTCGTCGAGGTGCGCGGCGACGAGGCTCGGCATGCGGTCCGCGTGAGCCGACTGCGAACGGGTGAGGAGATCCTCGTCGGTGACGGACGCGGCACCGTGGGAGTCGGGGCGGTCGAGGAGGCCGCACGGGATCGCTTCGCAGTGCGCCTCCGCGACGTGCGGCGGGATCCCCAGCCCGCGCAGCGGCTCGTACTGGTGCAGGCGCTCGCGAAGGGCGATCGCGACGAACGCGCGGTCGAGCAGGCGACGGAGTTCGGCGTCGACGCCGTCGTGCCCTGGCAGGCGGAGCGGTCCGTCTCTCGATGGGATGGAAACGGCGGCGCCGAGAAGGCCGCGAAGGGGCTCGCCAAGTGGCGCAGGATCGCGCGCGAGGCCTCGAAGCAGTCGCTGCGCTCGTGGATCCCGGAGGTGCGGGAGCCCGTGTCCCTCGCGACGCTGTGCGAACT
>JAPSIU010000063.1 GCA_031178565.1 Leucobacter sp.
GTGTTGCTGCCCGACATCGGCGTGAACCCGCCCTGTTCGAGCACGATGATGCCGAAGTCGGCGTCATCGCTCACCGGCGTCAGCAGGAATACGCCGCACGTCGCCGGGTAGCCGCGGGGCTCCCGCAGCAGGAGCCGTCGCAGACCGTCGAGTTCGCGGCGGCAGAAGTCGAAGCGTTCGACCATCGTGCCGCCGTGGACGAACCGCTCCGCGTTCGGGATGACGCGGCCCGGTTCCCCCTCCGCGTGGACCTCGACGGTCTCCACGGTCAGCGGCGCCTCACTCACGCGGCGAGCACCCCGAGATCGCGGAGGGCGTCGGCGATTCGCGCACGGTCCTCGTCGGCGAGGGGCAGGATCGGCTCGCGCACCGGTCCGACGGGGGTGCCCAGCAGTTCGAGCGCGGCCTTGAGGCCGGCCGGGTAGTTCATCGACTCGAGCACGTCGCTGAGTCTCCAGAGCGGGGCCCAGAGTTCACGGCCGCGCTCCAGGTCCTTCTCCACCGCAACGACGCGGAAGAGCTCGGCCGCCTGCGCCGGCGCGACCGAGGCGACGCCCCACACCGAGCCCTTGGCTCCGAGGGTGATGCCGAGGAACGTCAGGGTGTCCCAGCCGTTGAACGCGGTGATGCGGTCCGTCCGGCTCGTGAGGACATCCGTGAGGGTGACGGCGTCGCCCGAGGTGTCCTTGAAGTAGTCGACGCCGTCGATGTCGCCGAGTTCGGCGAGCTGCGCCGCGTCGAGTGCGACCCCGGTGGCACCGGGCACGTTGTAGTACATGATCTGCAGCTTCACCGACTCCGCGACCGTCGTCAAGAACGCCTTCAGCGCGTCGAAGGAGAGGGGGTCGTAGAAGGGCGGCACCACCATCACGGCGTCGGCGCCCACGCCCTCGGCATAGCGCGCCAGTTCGACGGCTCCCGCCGTCGAGGTGTGGCCGATACCGGCGACCACGCTGATCCGGCCGGCCGCGGCCTCGACGTTGAGGCGGATCACCTCGCGGTACTCCTCCGAGGTGAGACTCGTGAACTCTCCCGAGGTGCCCGTCGGCACGACGCCCTGCACGCCGCCCTCCACCATACGTTCGATCTGAGCCCGGATCCCGTCCGCGTCGACGGCCGAACCGTCGACGGTGAAGGGGGTGGGGATCGCGGCGAGCACGCCGGTGAGGTTCGCGTTCTTTCGAGTCATGATGGCTTTCCTTTGCTTGGCTTCGTTGCAGTGGTGTCAGCGTCCGCCGCGGAACCGGGCGGGAGAGAAGGGGGCGAGGAGCGGAGAGTCCCTGCCGTCCCGGATGAGCTCCGTGAGGACCCGGGCCGTCGCGGGCGCGAGGGTGACGCCCATCATTCCGTGGCCGGTCGCCACGAATCCGTTGGAGAGCCGGGGCAGCCTGCCGATGACGGGGAGTCCGTCGGGCGACATGGGGCGCATCCCGGCGCGCGGTTTCACGTCGGCGGCGCGCGGAGGCTCCCAGTCGCGGAAGTACGAGGATGGCGCGCGCAGGATCGCGTCGACGCGCACCTGGTTGATCTTCTCGTCGAGGCCGCCGAACTCCATGGTGCCGGCGAGCCGGAACCGGTTCTTGAACGGCGTCGTCGCCACCTTCGCATCGTGCAGGTTCGTCGCCCCCCGCAATCCGTAGGGCGCCACCTCGATGCAGTAGCCCTTGCCCGGGCGGATCGGGATGTTCGCGCCGAAGAGCTTGGAGAGCGGCGCGGTCCAGGATCCCGCCGCGAGCAGGAAACGGTCGCCCGGGAAGACGCGCGTCCCCGAAGAGACGCTCACGATGCGCGAGCTCGCGATCTGCACGCCGTCGACGGGCGCGTTCTCCACGATTTCCACGCCCATCCCGGAGAGTCTGTCCCGGAGCGCTCTCGTGAACCCTCCCGGGTCGAGGTGGAGCTCCTTCGGGAAGTAGAGGCCGCCCTGGACGCTGTCCGAGAGCCTCGGCTCGTGCTCGCGCACATCGTCTCCGACGAGCACGGTCGGCTGCAGCCCGTAGCGCTTCACGAGGTCGACGTAACCGAGGTGATGCTCCATCAGCTCCTTGTTCTGGAACGCCATGAGCAGACCCTCGTGATGCAGCTCGTAGTCGATGCCGTCGGCTCGGTACTCGTCGAAGAGGTGCACGGAGTCCTCGGCGAGTGCGAGGTTCGCGGCGAAACCGGCGCGCTGGGCCCTCGCGTTCGACGCCCGGAACATGCCGAGCATGAACTGCAGGAAGTCGGGGGCGATCGAGGGTTTGATGTAGAGCGGACTGTCCGGTCGCATCATCCACTTCAGCGACTGGAGCACCACCCCCGGACCGGGAACCGGCGCGGACTCGGCCGGTACGACCCATCCGGCGTTCACGTCGCTCGCGCCCAGGCCGGCCTGCCGTTGGTCGACGATCGTTACGCTCTCCCCCTCGCGGGCGAGATGGTAGGCGGTGGTGAGACCGATGATTCCGCCGCCGATGACTACGGTATGCACCTGGATCCTTTCGCTGAGGGCGGGTTGACGGTGGCGGGCGGTGGGCAACCCGCCCGCCACCGGGTCATGGGGATGCTGCTCTAGAAGCGAACAGCGTCGACGAACTTCTTCAGCTCCGGATTGTCGGAACGGTTGAAGGCCTCGTCCGGGGTGGTGTTCACCGCGATCTCGCCCTCGTGGAAGAAGACGAGCCGATCGGCCGCTTTCGATGCGAACGCCATGTCATGCGTGACCAGGGCGACCGCGATCCCCTCGTCCTGCTTCAAACGCTGCAGCACACCGAGCACTTCGGCGGCCACGGGCGGATCCAGTGCCGACGTGATCTCGTCGCAGAGCAGCAGTTTGGGCTCCATCATGAGCGCTCGTGCGATTGCGGCGCGTTGGCGCTCGCCGCCCGAGAGCTGGCTCGGACGGGAGTGCAGATGCTGGGACATCCCGACCTCCGCGAGCGACTTCTTCGCGCGCTCCATCGCCTCGTCCTCGCTGATCCCGAGCTTCTTCCGGGGTGCCAGCGTCAGATTCTTCGCGACGTCCATGTGGGGCCACAGCGTGTAGCTCTGGAAGATCATCCCGATGTAGGAGTCGACCTCCCTCCATGCCGGGGTGCGCTTCTGCTCGTCGAACACGATCTCGCCGTCGAACATGATGCGTCCGTCATCGGGTTCGGTGAGGCCGGCGAGCGCGCGGAGGAGCGTCGACTTGCCCGACCCGGACTTGCCGATGATCACGGTGATGTCACCGACGAGCATGTCGAAGTCGACGTTTCGCATGACCTGCCGGTCGCCGAAGCTCTTCTGCAGGCCGCGCGCCGACACCAGCACCTCGCCGACGGCGGCGGTGATGGTGCGCACCGATCCGGTCCGGGTGCCCACGGGGCCGGTCTTGGGGGCATTCGTCTCGCTCATGGGGTGACCTGCACTTTCGCTCCGGGAACCATCTGGGCTGCCAGCGACTTCTTCCTGCCGCCGCGGACGTCGCCCCGCATCATGTTCCGCTCGATGCGCGAGAGGATGAGGGAGACGGGGAACGCGATGACGAAGTACATCAGCGCCGCGACGGTGAGGATCTCGAGCGCTCGGTACGACTCCGACGCGATCTTGTTCGCCGTGAACATCAGATCTGCGACCGCGATGGTCGAGACCAGGGCCGTGTCCTTGAAGAGGGAGATGTTCAGCGACAGGATCACGGGGAGCTGCTGCCGGAGCGCCTGCGGGATGATGATGTAGCGGATCTGCTGCCAGCGGGTGAGCCGGAGCATCTTGCCGGCCTCGATCTGCTCGACGGGCACCGCCTGGAATCCTGAGCGGAGCGCCTCGGCCATGAAGGCCGTGAGGTTCAGCGTCAGGGCGATCACCGCCGACACGAGGCCGGGGATCGTGATCCCCGTCAGCGTCGGAAGCGCGTAGTACACCCAGAACAGCTGGACGAGGAGCGGGGTGCAGCGGAACAGCTCGATGTACCCCTGAGCCACCCACCGGATCACCTCGATGTTGGACATGCGCAGCAGGGCCACCGGGACCGCGAGGATCATGCTCAGCACGATCACGATCACGGTGATCCCGAGGGTCATCCCCAGGCCTTCGAGCAGCCTCGGGAAGTTGCTCGTGACGACGTTCCAGTCGAAGTCGTAACTTCTGATGATCATGAGGATCTCAATCCGTCCCGACTACTGCATTCGCAGATCGCCGAGCGTGTCGACCTCGACGATTCCGGCCTCGTTGAAGGCCTCCTTGAGCGACCCGTCGTTCTTCGCGGTCTGGATCGCGATGTTGAGCACCTGCAGCGAACGGGCGTCGATGTCCTGGTTCACGCCGTAGTTGGAGTCCTGGATGAAGATCGCCGGATCGGGCACCACGATTCTGAGCGACGGATCCTTCTGCGCCGCATCGGCGAGCGTCGGCAGGTCGGCGAACACGGCACCGGCGCGGCCGGCGCCCATCGCCGTGACCGCGTTCGGGATGCTCTCCGTGGTCATGACCTCGGTTCCGAGGGCCGTGATCGACTTCTCGTAGGAGGTCCCGCCGGCCATCCCGATCGCCTGACCGGAGTTCACGATGTCGTCGACGCTCCTCAAGCCGGAATCGGCCCGAACCAGGAACACCCCTTCATAGCTGTACACGGGATCGGTGAACTGGATCGCGAGAGAGCGCTCGGAGGTGGAGTCGAGGTACGCGGCGACGTCGAAACGGTCGGCCTGCAGCCCGGAGACCATCTTGCTCCACTCCGCCGCGACGGGAACGAACTCGACACCCATCTCATCGGCGAGCTTCTGCAGCGGGAGTACATTCGGACCGCCCATCTTGCCGTCCGCCTGCTCCGCTGTCATGGGAGGCGCCGAGGCGATGCCGACCCGCAGTTCGCCGCTCTTCTTGATCTCCTCGAGCCACGCGCCGTTCGCCGAGCCGCCGACCGCGCCCCCGCCGCCGCCTCGCATGCTCGCGCCCCAGAAGCCCGCCGCGACGGCGAGCACGACCACGCCGAGCACCGAGAGGATGATCTTGCTTGTCTTGGACATCGTTGTCCTTCCTTCTTCCTTGAACCCTGGTCCACCGAGGCACGACGCCGCCGCGGCAGAAGCCTTGCATGATTATTGACTGAGTGTCTGACAATCTGACAGTAATCGCTTCATCGCGGATGCGCAAGCCCGAATTCCCGCATCGGCAGAGCAGGGGCAAGCCGGGCGCACGCGTCCCCGGCAGCACGCACGCGCCCCCAGCAGAACAGAGAGCAGTGCCCCCGGCCGTCGAGGGTCTGCGGACCAGCCCGTCGCGACGCGGAAGCCGTGGCCCTCAGGGTGCGCTGAGCTCCGCCTGCATCATCGCCACGATCTCGTCGGCGCTCGTCAGGGTGTGCTCGGAGACCGCCTGGCGGATCACTTCCCGATCCCTGGTGCGCAGCGCCTCCATGAGCGTGCCGTGCACGCGGTGTTCCCGTTCCGGGTCGGATCTACGGCGCTGATCCTCGGTGAGGGCGATCGTGAGCTGAGCGGCCGTGACTGGCCACAGCTTCTCGAGCATGTAGTTGCCCGACGCCCGCCAGATGCACTCGTGGAAATCCAGGTGCGCGTCGTGCTGGACGACGGGATCGGAGGAGAACACGGCCGTCTCGTACAGCTTCCACCCCCGCTCGATGACCGCGAACTTCGTGCCGCTCGTGTCGGCCAGGATCGCGTCCACGGCGACCATGTCGAGCGCGATTCTGCTGACGGCGATGTCGTGAATCGCGCTGGGCTGCAGCTCTGCCACCTTGAGCCCGCGATAGGGCTCCTTCACGATGAGCCCCTCCTCGGCGAGTGCGTTCAGCGCCTCGCGGATCGTGGGTCGGCTGACCCCCAGTGCGCTGGAGAGCTGGGACTCGGTGACCTTCTCCCCCGGGCGCAGGGAGCCCGCGATGATCGAGCGCCGGATCTCGGCCCGGACCGCCTCCTTGCGGGACATCGTGCTGATCCTCGACGGACCCGTCGCCACGGGCGCGCTGGAAACCGGCTCGGAATTCGCGAGCTGCGGCACGGGCGCTCCTTTCGCGTCAGCGCAAACGCCTTGGAGACGTCTGACAATCTCCATTGTAGGTCGGCGGTCGAGCCGAGCTCCGCGGATGGCCCCACCCGGGGAGCAGTTCCCCGTTGATCCGTAATTATCTTACAATCGGACAATCACTCCATCCTCAATCAACGAGGAGTCCTGCAATGCACACAGATCCCGCACTCCTCGATCCGGAGACACCGGACGAGGGGCGCATTCCATTCGCACGTCTCGTCGGAGCCATCGAGGCCGCGCTCATCGGAGCCGGCGCCTCCCCCCGAGTAGCCGCGACCCTCGCTCGGAACTGCGCGGCTTGCGAGCGGGACGGCGCTCTGAGCCACGGCGTCTTCCGGATTCCCGGGTACCTGACGTCGATCCGGAGCGGCTGGGCCGACGCGGCGGCGGTTCCCGTGATCGACCGCGTGGGAGCGGGCTTCATCCGCATCGACGCGGCGAACGGCTTCGCGCAGGCGGCGCTCGAGGCCGCGGCCGACGAGATCCGCGGTGCGGTGATCGAGGCCGGAGTCGCGGTCGTCGCGGTGAAGGACTCCCATCACTTCAGCGCCCTGTGGCCCGACGTGGAGGGCTTCGCGGAGGACGGCCTCGTGGCGATGACGATGGTGACGGGCGGAGCAGCGGTCATCCCTCGCGGGGCCCGCGCCAAAGTGCTCGGCACCAATCCGTTCGCGTTCGCCTCACCGGTCGCCGGCAGGCCGCCGCTCGTCATGGACTTCGCAACCTCCTCGATGTCGCACGGCGACCTGCAGCTCACCGCGCAGGCCGGCCTCGAGGTTCCCGCCGGCACGGGCACCGGAGCCGGAGGCCGCGACACCCGGGATCCGGACGAGATCCTCACGGAGGGCGGGCTGCTCCCGTTCGGCGGCCACAAGGGCGCCGCGCTCTCCATGATGATCGAGATCCTCGCGTCCGGCCTCACGGGGGGCGCGTTCTCCTACCGCGAGGACCTCGTCTTCGCCGAGTACTCCGAGGACGGGGGCACGGCCCGCACCGGCCAGCTCCTCATCCTCATCGATCCCGAACGAGGCTCGGACGGCGGTTTCGCCGGGCGCACGGCCGAGTTCATCGGCGCTCTGCGAGACGCCGGACTCGATCGTCTGCCCGCGGATCACCGCTACCGCACGCGAGATGAAGCAGGCGTGCGCGGCATCCCGGTCACTCCCGCGATCCGAGAGCTGCTCGAGGCGGGACGCTGAGCGGAACGCCGCGCACGACATGCGGTTCAGGGGCTCACTCTACGCCCTCCGTCAGCTGCTTCGCGAGCTCGGCGACGTCCTCGTCCGTCAGGCCGACCCCGGCTCGGTCCAGACGCTCGCGGATCATCTCCTCGATCCGGCCCTTCTCGGCCATCGGCGCCGTGTCCCTGACCTCGACCATGATCGCGGCCACCGTCTCGATGACCTCGGGGCTCCTGTCCCCGAGCCGGTCCGGGGTCCCGTGGTCCTCCGCGCTTCCGTCCTTCATATGCCATCGCCTCCATCGCTGCTCGTGCTGCTCATCACCGGTCGCTGGAGCACCGCCGATCCGGCGCCTCGCCACGAGAGTAGTCGGGTTGGCGCGAGCGGGAACCGGGGTTGCCACCGCTCGCCCGAACCGCTAGCCGAGCGCTGCCGGTCACGGATCCTCCGGTCCGGGGTACTCGACGACCCCGTCCCGGACAACGGCGCCCGCGGTCAGCTCCGCCTCCGCGACCCGGCCGTCGGGCATGAGGTGCCCGACGGCGACGCCCCTCGCGATGACGTGGTCGGCGATGATGCGCCGGTGGCACCGCCACCACACCGCCTCGGAGCACATCACGGCGACCCGGTCCCGCTGCGCGAGGGCGAGCAGTTCGGCCAGCCCGCTCTCGAAGGCCGGCGTCAGTGCGTAGTCGGCGTAGTTGTGGAAGCTGCGGTTGCGCCAGAACCCGTTCACCGCCTCGGGCACCTCGCGCTGCAGATTCCGCCTCCCGCCGAGCGCGGCGATGCGCCGGTAGGAGACGCCGTGCGCGGGAAGCGACTCCTCGAGCGCGTCCGCGTTGAACTGCGGGTGCCGGTTCGATCCGGGGAGGCGGCGCACATCGACGATCGCGGTGACACCGGCGCCGCTCAGGAGCTCCGCGAACTCGGCGAACGGATGCGTCGAGTGCCCGACCGTGAGGACCTGCTCCGTCATCTGCGGCACGGCCGCTCAGTCCGAGAGCCGCTTCAGCGCGGCGCCCTTGTGCGCCGCGATGTGGTCCGTCTTGTCGCTCGCGATCTCGTACTGCGGATCCTCTTCGCTCGCCCGGCGCGTGTGCCCCTTGTAGTCGAAGTCGGCCGTGTGCACCTTGATGATCCGGCCGCTCACCCGGCCGGCCTCGGAGTTCCAGGTCACGTGATCCCCGACCTCGAAGCTGCGCGTCATGATCCGATCCTCCTCTTCGCCCGGTCTCGCCCGGTCCCCGCGGGTCCTCCCGTCCGTGAAGGACTGGCACGGGGATCTGGGGCCGAGGCTAGCATCGGCGTCTCACGCCCGACAGGCCTTGACGCTCAGCACGCCGCCCGACTTCCGCCCGCCCCCAGCTTCCGCCCGAGGGAATTTTCCCCGCCCGAGGGGAGCATCCGCGCTGAAAACCTCGGGCGCGAAAAAAGGGCTCGGGCGGAACGGCGGCCCGACCGAGACGACCCGATGACGCCGATGCAGCCCCCGGCCACCAGCCGTCCCGCCGCGTGGCCCCCGCAGCCCCCAGCCCCCGGCCCGCCGCCCGCCGCCCGCCGCCCCGCGCCCCGGGCGCCGGCCTCAGGGCAGGTAGGCGATGTGCGGCCGGCCCGAGGCGTCGGCGGAGGTCACCGCGGCGCGCACCTCGTAGACCTCTGCGATGAGCTCGGGGGTGAGCACCTCGGCGGGGGTCCCACCCGCGACGGCCCGCCCCTCCTGCAGCACGAGCACCGCGTCGCAGAACATCGCCGCGAGGTTGAGGTCGTGCAGCGCGATCACACTCGTCACCGGGAGGTCGGCGACGAGTGCGAGCAGTTCGAGCTGGTGGCGGATGTCGAGGTGGTTGGTCGGCTCGTCGAGCAGCAGCTCGCGCGGCTCCTGCGCGAGCGCCCGCGCGATCTGGGCGCGTTGGCGCTCGCCGCCCGACAGCGACAGCCAGCGCCGCTCGGCACGGTCGAGCAGGCCCACGCGCCGCAGCGCCTCCCTGACCGCCTGCTCGTCGTGATGGGACTCGCCGCCGAACAGCGAACGGTGCGGCGTGCGCCCGAGCCGCACCACGTCGTACACGGTGATGTCGGTGTCGGTCTCCGCGTGCTGGCTCACCGACGCGACGCGCTTCGCGATCCGCCTCCTGCCGAGCGCGTCGATCCCCTCGCCGTCGAGCGTGACGAGGCCGCTGTCCGGGCGGGCGAGCCCGTGCAGCAGCCGCAGCAGGGAGGACTTCCCCGACCCGTTCGGACCGAGCAGTCCCACCGTCTGGCCGGCTTCCGGCCGGAGCGACACCCCGTCGACGACGAGCGCGCCGCCGCGCCGCCACGACACGCGATCCGCTGCGAGGGTCATGCGCGGTCCCTCCGCCGGGTGAGCAGCAGCACGAAGACGGGCACCCCCACGAGCGCCGTCCCCACACCGACGGGCAGGGGTGTGGGGGCGAACACGACCCGGGATCCGGCGTCGACCCAGACCATGAAGATCGCCCCGAGGATCAGCGTCGCGGGGATCACGCGCGAGTGCCGCTGCCCGAACATCAGCCGAGCCGCGTGGGGCAGCACCAGCCCGACGAACCCGATGGCGCCGGCCACGCTCACGAGCGTCGCCGTCAGCAGCGCCGTCAGCACCAGGAGCACGAGTCGCGTGCGCGCGACGTGGATCCCGAGCGACGCCGCGACATCCTCCCCGAAGGCGAACGCGTCGAGCGACCTCGCGAACACGAGCGCGACGACGGCTCCGACGGCGGACACCGCGACGGTGAGGAGCACGTCGTCCCAGCGCATGCCCTCGAGCGACCCCAGCAGCCAGAACATCATCCCGCGGGTCTCGTCGGAGTCGGCGAACGCGAAGATCACGAGCGAGGTGAGGGCCGAGAACAGCTGCGTGCCCGCGACGCCCGCGAGCACGATGCCCGAGGTGCCGCCGCTCGAGTAGCGGGCGAGGAGCAGCACCAGTCCGAAGGCGACCAGGGCCCCGATGAACGCGCCTCCCGACAGCCCGATCGCGGTGCCGCCGAGGCCGAGGACCCCGATTACGACCGCCCCGGTCGACGCGCCGGAGGACACCCCGAGGATGAACGGGTCGGCGAGCGGATTGCGCAGCAGCGACTGCAGGATCACCCCGCACAGCCCGAGCCCGACCCCGCAGGCGGCGGCCACGAGCGCCCGCGGCAGCCGCTCCTGCCAGACGATCGCGTCCTCCGAGATCCTGACAGGGATGTCGGCGAGGCCGAGATGGTTCAGGACGATGTCGCGCACGTTCACGAGCGAGACGTCGGCCGGGCCGAGAGTCACGGCGACGCCGACGGAGAGCAGGAACGCGACGACGCCGGCGAGCGCGAGCAGGACCGCTGCGACGCGCGCGGATCTCCTGCGCGCGTGTACGCCGCTCGCGAGCTCAGCGGAGGCCGTCGACGTCACTGCGCGTCGGGTGAGGCGGCGCCCTCGCCCTCCACCCACGCCCGGATCTTCTCGAGCCCGTCCACGTAGCGGATCGACGGGTTCATCTCGGCGCCGTGGAGTGCGATGAACCGCTCGTGCTGCACGGCGTCCATGGTGCTCGTGAGCGGGTCGCTCTGCAGGAAGGCGATCTTGTCCTCGAGACGATCGCCCGGGAAGCGGTCGCGCTGCAGGTCCCCGAGGACCATGATCTGCGGATCCCGGTCGACAAGGGACTCCCATCCCGTCGCCGGCCAGTCGTCGTCCACGTCGGAGTAGACGTTGGTCATCCCGGTCATCTCCGCCAGCATCGAGGCGGAACCGAGCCCGCCGGCGACGTACGGGGTCTTCGTATCGGCGAACCAGAACACGACGCTCCGGCCCTCGAGATCCACGCCCTCCAGGGCCGCCTCGGTGCGGCCCTCGAGCTCCGACACGAGCTCCTCGCCGCGATCCTGCACATCGAAGATCGCTGCGATGTCGCGGATCTCCTGGTACAGCGCGTCGACCGTGAGCTGCGTCGTCCGCGTGCCGCCCCCGTTGATGCTCGTGCCGCCCTCGCAGTCGGTGGGCGACAGGTACGACGCGATACCCGTCTCGGCCAGGCGGTCCCTCGAGACGACCCCGCCCTCGTCCTTGTAGTGGCGCCCGAAGGAGGCGGTCACGAAGTCGGGCGCCGCGTCGAGCAGCACCTCGTAGGTCGGCGCGTCGTCGGCGAGCCGCGGAACCTGCTCGTTCGCCTCC
>JAPSIU010000381.1 GCA_031178565.1 Leucobacter sp.
GGTGGGGGGCCCCCGGGGCCGGGGGCAACAGCGCGAGCACGGGCAACAGCGCCAACTCGCGGCGGGTGCGCTACAGGTGCTTGCCGCCCGTCACCGGGACCACCGCGCCCGACACGTACGAGGCCTCCTCGGAAGCGAGGTAGACGTAGGCTCCCGCGAGTTCGGCCGGCTGTGCCGGTCGGCCGAGCGGCGTGTCCTCGCCGAAGTGCACGAGCTTCTCGGTCCAGCCCGTGGCGGGTATGAGAGGCGTCCAGACGGGGCCGGGTGCGACTGCATTGACGCGCACGCCCCGCTCCCCCTGCTCGGTCGCGAGCGCTCGGGTGAACGCCACGAGTGCAGCCTTGGTCATCGCGTAATCGAGCAGGTCGGGGCCCGGATTGAACGACTGGATCGACGCGGTGACGATCACGGAGGATCCCGGCTGCAGGTGCGGTGCGGCTTCGCGCATCATGATGAGCGGAGCGACGAGGTTCGTGGTGAAGACGTTCATGATCTCGTCGCGCGCGATCGCCGCGTTCGGGTCGCGCTCGCTCTGCACCGCGGCGTTGAGCACGAGCACGTCGAGCCCCCCGAACTCCGACACCGTGCGCTCCACGGCCTCCACGCACGCGGCCTCCTCCCGCAGGTCGCCGGGCAGCAGCAGGCATCGCCGTTCGGCCTCGACGATCCGCGCCTCGGTGGCCTGCGCATCGTCGTGCTCCGAGGGGAGGTAGGAGATCGCGACGTCGGCACCCTCGCGCGCGAAGGCGATCGCGACGGCGCGGCCGATCCCGGAGTCGCCCCCGGTGATGAGCGTGCGCAGGCCGACGAGGCGTTCGCTGCCCCGGTAGCTCGACTCCCCGTGGTCGGGTGGCGGCTCCATGAGGTCGGTGTGCCCCGGCTGCCGGTCCTGCTTCCGCTCGGGCATCGGCGGCCGCGGATACTTCGTCCTGGGATCGACGTTCCCCACGTGTTCCTCCTCTTCGCTCTCCTCCTCGGTTCCCGGCTAGTGGTTGCGCAGCTTGCGGATGAGCTCCGCCTTCCGCATCTTGGAGTAGCCGGTGATGCCGAGTTCCTTCGCCCGCTGCTTCAGCTCGGGGACGGTGCGCTCCTCGTAGTCCTCCGACTCGCCTCCGCGGCGGCCGACGGTGGAGCGCCCCTCCTTGGCCGCGGCGTTCGAGATGCGCGCGGCCTTCTCCTGCGACGCGCCCTCCTCGCGCAGGCGATCGTACAGTTCGGGATCCTTGAGTTGCGGTGTCGGCATGGTTCCACGCTCCCCATCTCTGTTCGTCGGATGCCTGTCCGACGGGCAGACCACCGCTCGGCGGTCGACCCGTCGTCACCCCGAGATTAGACGCGCTCCGGAGGCGCCGCGAGCCCCTCGACATCGCGCGGGACAGCGGGTAATCTGCCGGATCGACGCCCCTTCGACGCGTCAATCGGACGCCTGCTCGACGCCCGCCGCACGCCTTTCGAACGCCCGCCGAACGTCCTCTCAGGCGTTGCACACTTGTCGGGCTCCTGCAAGGGCCTGCCGCGCGCGAGACCCTCTGCCATACGATCGCGGCATGAAAGCGATGTTCTGGTTGTGGATGGGTATCGTCGTGATCGGCCTCGCTGCGATGTTCACGATCAGTCTGATGGGGCGGTGAGCGATGAGACTGAAGGATCACGCCCTCTCCCTGAGCTTCGCCGCCGCGTTCCTGCTGACCCTCGTGGGCCAGTCCTTCGCCGGTCTCGCGGCCGTCAACGAGGAGCAGGCGTCCCACGGCGCCGCCGCGAAGACCTGGCTGGAGTTCGTCACGTCGTCCGATTTCGTCGTGGACGTAGCGGAGAACTGGCAGTCGGAGTACCTGCAGTTCTTCCTGTTCATCGTCGCGACAGTGTGGCTGGTGCAGCGAGGGTCGCCGGAATCGAAGAAGCCCGGCGACGAGGGCACCGGCAGCGACGAGGACCAGCTCATGGGGCGGCATGCCCGCCCCGACTCGCCGAGCTGGGCGCGCGCCGACGGGTGGCGCCGCTGGATCTACGCCAACTCGCTGCTGCTGACCATGGGCACGATCTTCATCCTCTCCTGGCTTGTGCAGGGCATCGCCGGAACCACCGTCTACAACACGGAGCAGACCCTCCACGGTCAGCCCGAGCTCTCTCTGGGGGCGTATCTCCTCTCGGCCGACTTCTGGAACCGCACGCTGCAGAACTGGCAGTCCGAACTGCTGGCGGTCGGCAGCATGGTCGCGTTCTCGATCTTCCTGCGCCAGCGCGGCTCGGCGGAGTCGAAACCGGTGGGCACGCCCCACGATCAGAGCGCCGTCGAATCGGAATGATGCAGAGCTAAGGAGACATCGTGGAAGAGACGAGCGGGAGGACCACCGCGAAAGAGGGATTCGAGATCGGCACGCTGAGTTCGATCTACGAGCTCGAGGCCGCCATGAGGCGCTACCCCGGGCTCCACGTGCGGTACTCGGAAGGGCCGATCGCGGACTCCCGCAACACGAGCGTCGACACCGAGAGCGGGCTCGTCCTCCCCGGGCTCTCCGTCAACCCGCTCCACCCGGAGGACTGGTGGCACCGTCCGCTGTCGGACTGGCTGGCGAGGCAGCTCTGCCAGTACAAGCACCTGCAGAACCGCAACCCCGATCGTTTCGCGTGGGTGCTGACCGGCCGGGTGGTGGGGCGAGGCCCGGACTGCGAACCGCTGCTCGCGAACGTCGTGCCGGTGGCGAGGCTCTCCGACGGGCTGCTGGTCGAGGCCGAGACCCGCTACCGGAACCACTTCGACGCGGGAAAGGGGCCCGAGGACTGAGCCGGACCGGCTAGCGCGTCTCGAGGTCGTCGACCGCCTGTCCCTCGAGCAGCGAGCCGTCCGGCGCGAAGCG
>JAPSIU010000382.1 GCA_031178565.1 Leucobacter sp.
GTCGGCGAGGAGAAGCGGAGGAGGACCGATGCCCTGCCGAGCGCGCCCGTCCTCCTACGCGCGCCCGCCGGTCGCGAGGCGCATGAGGTCGGAGTCGAGGTCGATGCCGAGTTCGGTGCCGCCGGCGCTCCCGTAGGAGTGCTGGTAGGCGCCCCACGTCTCGCCGCGCACGGCCTCCCGGAACCCGCCGTCCACGAGCGCGACGAGCTCGGTCGCCGTGCGCTCGATGCGCGTGCCGAAGCCGCGATCGTTCCAGTCCTCGGGTGCCGCGAACAGCGAGGTCGGCACCGTGATCGTGCGCAGGTATGAGAAGAGCCCGCGCAGCTGATCATCGACCACGAGCGCGTGGCGCGAACTCCCCGCGGTCGCAGCGAGCGCCACCGGAGTGCCGATGAGCAGGTCGTTGTCGAGCACCTGGAAGAACGCGGTGAAGAGGCCGCTCGCGCCCGCCTTGTAGACCGGCGTCGATGCCACGATCGCGTCTGCGTCGCGCATGATGTCGCTCGCCGCCTGCAGGGCGGGAGAGACGTGCTGCGCGACGAGCGCGGTCGTCACGTCCTCCGCGAGGGCTCGCAGATCGACGAAGTCGACGGCGAGCTCGATCCCGCGTCGCGCGGCGATCGCGACGGCCTTCTCGGCGACGCGGTTCGCGAGCATCGTGGTGGTCGAGGGGTCGCTCGTGCCGGCGCTGATCACCGCCAGTCGCTTCATCCGCGTGCTCGGGAGGTCGGCGCTCGTGTCGGCGCCGAGGCCTCCGTCGAATGGTGCGGTCATCGTGGTGCTCCTTGGATTCTCGTGTGCGATACGGTGTCGGATGCGCGGCGCCCGGCGGGATCCCGGGTGCCGCGACGGCGGCTCAGCCGGCCGGGGGCCGGTCGTCCGCGAGCTTGCGGGTGAGGCGCTCGAGCTCCCGGATCTCCTCCGGGGCGAGCGCCGACCCGACCTCCCGTGCGACGCTCTTCGCATGCGCTCGGCCGACCTCGCGCTGCACTCGGACGCCCTCCTCGGTGAGCGAGACGCGGACCGCGCGCGCATCCTCGGCGTCGGTCTCACGAGCGAGCAGCCCGCGGGTGGCGAGGCGATCCACCATGCGCGAGAGCGCCGGCTGACTGAGCAGCACACCGCTCTGGACCTCGCAGATCCGCATCGGCCGGCCGTGCTTCGCAAGGGTGTACAGCACGTCGTACTCGCGCATGGTCACGTCCTTCCACATGCCCTCCTCGGCGAAGACGCCCATGAGGGCGGCGTGGGCGGTCATGAGCGACTCCCACGCCTCGTTGGCGAGGCGCACATCGCTGCGTGCGTTCATAGTGATTCCTCCGGCTCCGGGGTTCACAGCCCGAAGGCCGAACCCTTCTTCATCGGCGAGTCCTGGTAGGGCGAGCCGCCGGTGACGTTGTCGCCCCGGTTCGCGTTGGGGCGGGGCTGACGAGGCGCGGCGTCGCCGTACTTCGTCCTGACCAGGCTCTCATGCGTCGGCGATTCGGGCGTCTCGGGATCCCGATCCTTCGCCATCTCGGCGCGCAGCACCGGGATCACGTACTCGCCCAGCAGGTCGAGCTGCTCGAGCACGGTCTTCGTCGGGAGGCCGGCGTGGTCGATGAGGAACATCTGCCGCTGGTAGTCGCCGAAGATCTCGCGGAAGGTGAGCGTCTTGTCGATAACCTCCTGCGGGCTGCCCACCGAGAGCGGGGTCTGGCGCATGAAGTCCTCCATGCGCGGTCCGTGCCCGTAGACGGGGGCCTCGTCGAAGTACGGGCGGAACTGCTTGACCGCGTCCTGCGAGTTCTTCGCGATGAAGGCCTGGCCGCCGAGCCCGACGATGGCCTGCTTCTTCGTGCCGTGCCCGTAGTGCTCGAAGCGTTCGCGGTAGAAGTCGATGAGGCGCAGCGAGTGCTCGGACGGCGCGAAGATGTGGTTGGAGAAGAATCCGTCGCCGTAGTAGGCGGCCTGCTCGGCGATCTCGGGTGTGCGGATCGAGCCGTGCCACACGAACGGCGGAACGTCGTCGAGCGGTCGCGGGGTCGAGGTGAAGCCCTGCAGCGGCGTGCGGAAGTTGCCGTCGTAGTCGACGACGTCCTCGCGCCAGAGGCGGTGCAGCAGGTTGTAGTTATCGAGGGCGAGGGGCAGGGCGGAGCGGATGTCCTTGCCGAACCAGGGATAGACGGGTGCGGTGTTGCCGCGACCCAGCATGAGGTCCATCCGTCCCTTGGCGAGGTGCTGCAGCATCGCGTACTCCTCGGCGATGCGGACCGGATCGTTCGTGGTGATGAGCGTCGTGCTGGTGCTCAGCTTGAGCGTCTCGGTCTGCGCCGCGATGTAGGCGAGAAGCGTCGTGGGCGACGAGGAGAAGAACGGCGGGTTGTGGTGCTCGCCGATCGCGAAGACGTCGAGGCCGACCTCCTCGGCTTTGCGGGCGATCTGCACGACCGCGTCGATGCGCTCCGCCTCGCTCGGCGTCTCGCCGCTGACGGGATCGCGGGTGACGTCGCTGACGGAGAAAACCCCGAACTCCATGGTGCACTCCTTCTGTTGTATGCGTGTGCATATAAATCTAACGCAGGTGCTCCGAATCTATTCCCGATCGCGCCCCCGATCCCCTACCGCCGATCCCGATTCCCTTGGCGCGAAGTGCGACCTCGCGCCATTGAGGTCGCACTTCGGGCCAGGCGAACCGTCGAAGGCTCGATCGGGCAGGGCAGACGCTCCTCCGCTTGACGATGGCCACCTCGTTTTCTATACTGACTAGTCAGTATAGAAAACTCGACCTCGAAGGAACACACCGTGAGCGCAATGAACGATCCCGCCATCCGGCTGAGCGGTGCGGCCGCGACGGGCGGTCGGGGGAGTCGTTGATC
>JAPSIU010000064.1 GCA_031178565.1 Leucobacter sp.
GGGGTGATCCTCGGAGAGATCCGATGCCAGACCGAGGAGCAGATCCTGGGCCTCGCCCTCGACCTCCTCGATGCGGGCGTCGGGGCGGTCCGTCTTGTTGACCGCGAGAATGACGGGCAGCTTCGCCTCGAGCGCCTTCCGCAGCACGAAGCGCGTCTGGGGCAGCGGCCCCTCGGACGCGTCGACGAGCAGCACGACGCCGTCGACCATCGAGAGCCCGCGCTCGACCTCGCCGCCGAAGTCGGCGTGGCCCGGGGTGTCGATCACGTTGATGACGATGGGGCCGTTCTTCGCGTGGGCGCCCTCGTAGGTGATCGCAGTGTTCTTCGCGAGAATGGTGATGCCCTTCTCACGCTCGAGGTCGTTGGAGTCCATCACGCGGTCATCGACGTCGGTGTGTGCATCGAACGAATTCGTCTGCTTCAGCATGGCGTCGACGAGGGTGGTCTTGCCGTGGTCGACGTGCGCGACGATGGCGACATTACGGAGGTCTTCGCGGGTGGCGAGAGCCATAAAAGTGGAGTCCTAACGAGACGAGCGGGCGTCGGCGCGGCGGGATGCCGGGCACGGCCGGGACGCGGAGCCCGGTTGCCAGAAGAAGCCGACGCACTATTCTACCTGATCGCCTGCGCGCCCCCTGTGCGAGCACCTCTCGCACGGCATCGAGAATCCAGATCGTATATGATCCGCATATGACCACGCCTCCCCAGCTCACGCGCGGGCTCCTGGCGGTGCTCTCCTTCCTCGCTGCTGTCGGCCCCTTCGCAACCGACATGTACCTGGCGTCCTTCACCGAGATCGCCCGGGATCTCGGCGCTCCGGCATCATCCGTGCAGCTCACGCTCACCGCGTTCCTCATCGGCATGGGCATCGGGCAGCTGCTGCTCGGCCCGCTCTCCGACCAGTGCGGCAGGCGCCCGGTGCTCGTCATCGCGCTTGCGGTCTTCGCCGCCTCGAGCATCGCGATGGTCTTCGCCCCCAACATCGCCGTCTTCGTCGCACTGCGCGCGGTGCAGGGCATCTCGGGATCCGCGGGCGTCGTGGTCTCCCGCGCGATCGCGGTGGACCTCTCCGAGGGAGCGGCGGCGATCCGCGCCATCAGCCTCATCGCCATGTTCGTCGGGCTCGGCCCGCTGCTCGCCCCGCCCGTCGGCGGCGCGATCCTCACCGTCGGCGACTGGCGCGCCGTGCTCGCGACCCTCGCCGCGATCGCCGTCGCCATGTTCGCGCTCGCGGCGATATTCGTGCCCGAGTCGTTGCCGCGCGAGGCGCGCGGCAACTCTGGCCTGCGCACCGCGCTGAGCAACTTCGGCACCCTGCTCGGCAACGGCCGCTTCCTGCTGCTCATGTGCGTGTTCGGTCTCGGTTTCGGCGGCATGATGTCGTACATCTCCGCGTCGCCGTTCGTCGGGCAGGTGGTGCTGGGGATGCCGCCGTTCCTCTACTCCCTCGCGTTCGCGACGGGAGCGGCGGCCATGATCCTGTCCAACATGCTGAACGCGCGCCTCGCCGGGCGAGTGCCTCCCCAGCGCATGATGCTCATCGGCAGTCTCCTCTCCCTCGCGTCCGGCATCACCCTCACGGCTGCGAGCGCGAGCGGCGGACTCTCCCACGCGCTCTTCATCGTCTGCGCGTTCGTGCTGACCGGGGGCACCGGGCTCATCATGTCGAACTCGAGCGCCATCGCGCTGTCCCTCGCCGACGAGGCGCGAGGATCCGGATCGGCGCTGCTCGGCGCATCGCAGTTCGCCGTCGGCGGCCTCGCCTCCCCGCTCGTGGGCGCATGGGGCGAGCACACGGCGCTCCCCATGTCGCTGTTCGTGCTCGCCACGGCGGTGCTGGCCTGCGCGGGCGCGCTGCGCTACGTGCTCCGGAACCGCGGCTGACCGCAGGCGGTCCCGGCTACGCTGAGCACATGCTCCAGTACGCCTCATCGCAACGCTTCGCACCGATCCGACCCGCGGTGGCTCGTCGCCTGCGATGGGAGATCTGCGTCGTGCTGGCGCTCTCCTTCGGAGCCTCCGCCGTCTACGCGATCGTGAATATCATCGAGCGCGTGACGCGCGACACGGCGCTCGCCTCGCAGACCGCCACCATCAACCGCCCGCTCGCAGAGCGTCCGGTCTTCGATCTCGTCTATCAGCTGCTCGGGGTCGCCTTCGGGCTCGCCCCGGTCGCCCTCGTCGTCTTCCTCCTGTGGAGCAGCGGCCGACCGCACCTCGCGAGGCTCGGGCTCGGGGCACCGCGGGGCGACTCACGACTGTGGTGGCTGCGCGAGACCGGCGGCGGGTTCGCTCTGGCCCTGCTCATCGGCGCACCCGGCATCGCCTTCTACCTCTTCGCGAAGTGGATCGGGATCAACACGACCGTCGTACCGACCGCGCTCGACGCGTACTGGTGGACCGTCCCCGTGCTCGTGCTGCAGGCGCTGCGCGCGGCGCTCGGCGAGGAGCTCATCGTCGTCGCGTACCTCTTCGAGCGCCTGCGCCGCCTCGGCGTGGGACCCGTCGCGACCATCGTGTCGAGCGCGCTGCTCCGCGGCAGCTACCACCTCTACCAGGGCTTCGGAGGGTTCATCGGCAATGTCGTGATGGGTCTCGTCTTCGGCTGGGCCTACCACCGCTACGGACGGTCGCTGCCGCTCATCATCGCGCACTGGGTGCTCGATATCGTGAGCTTCGCAGGGTACGCTCTCGCGATCGCCCTGTGGCCGGGGCTGTTCGCACCGCCCTCCTCGGGATGAGCGAGGCGGGCTCGTCCCCGCGGGATCACATCGGTGCGATGCTCTCCACGAACGCCGCGGTCAGCCCCCAGAGCTCGTCGTACAGCTCCGGTGCCGCCTCGCAGCGCTCGGCCGGCTTGCGCACCGTGAAGGTGCCGTTCTCCAGCCGTGTGGCTCCCCACTGGTCCCGCATCGCCGCGCAGGAGGGGGGAAGCTGGTCGATCAGCGGGCTGCTCAGCACGAGATTGACGTTGTCGGGGATCGTGTAGCTCGTCATGCCGAATTTGGTACTGAGCTGCGAGGTGGCTCCCCACGCCTCAATGCGCAGCTCGGTCGTCGGTCCGACCTCGACGGAGGGCACCCGGTTCTCGTCCGGCTCCTCCGTCTCCGGTTCCTGCGTCTCGCCCGGCTCGCTCGTCGTGGGGCTCGTGGTGGTCGTCTGCTCCTGCGTCGTCGGCGCGCTGCCCGGCTCGGGATCCTGGGTGCCGGTGCGCGCCGTGGTGACGATGAGGATCGAGGCGATGAGCGCGAGCACCGCGACGATCCCGACGACGATCCAGGGTTTCGCGCTGGCGGCCCGGTCGTCACCCGAGCGGTCGTCCGTCGGCCGCCCCTTCGCGGGGCCGTCGTTCGCGCCGGCCCGAGGGCTGGCGATCAACTGCGCGGTGCGCACCCGCTCGGCCTGCTCGTAGGCGAGCCGCTCGCGCGCGGACACCGGCTTCGGTTCCTCCGGAGATGAACCGAAGAGCTCGTCGAGTGGATCTTTGCTCACGTGCCAAGCCTAACGATTTCCGGGCCCGGTGTCGTACCGTGCGCTTCAGCCCTGGTCTCCGGCGGCCGCGAGAGCCTCGATGTGCGGTACGTCGGTGCCGCAGCATCCGCCGAACACGAGGGCGTTCGGAGCGAGCGCGCGGAGCCGCAGCTCCTGCTCCGCGAACCCGGCCGGGCCGTCACCCGGCCCGTCGTCGCCGTGCCTGGCCGCGTTCAACCGGAATCCGACGATCCTCGAGAGACCCTCGGCTCCGGCTGATGCACGAAGCCCCTCGGCGACCTCCGCGGGGTGAGCGCAGTTGACGAGGAACCCCAGCGCAGCGCCGTCCGTCGCCGCGTCCGCCTGCGCGATGGCCTCGGCGATCGTGCTGCCGTCGGCGGGGCGCCCGTCCGCCCCGACGACGTAGGACACGGCCACCGGGATGCGCGCCCGGAGCGCCGCGCGGATGACTCCGATGCCCTCGGCCGCGTCGAGGGTCGTCACCGAGGTGACGCGATCCGCCCCGGCCTCCGCGAGCGCGACGACCTGCGCCGTGTGATACCGCTCGGCCTCGTCGGCCGTCATCCGCTCCCCCGCGAGGTAGTCGTCGAAGCGCGGGCCGACGCAGCCGTTCACGACGATCTCCGATGCAGGCGCCTCCTCCGGCATCATCTCATCGACCAGGCTTCGCACGAGCGCCACCGCGTCCGTATTCACCCGGGCGAGCGCCTCCGCGTCATAGCCGAGCCGCGCTCCCCAGTCGGGGTTGGCCCGCCAGGTGGGGGTGTCGAGCACGAGCGTCAGGCCGCGCTCCACCGCCAGCTCGACGAACGGCCTGAAGTAGGATCTGAGCGCCTCGCGCCCCTCGGCCGTCTCGAGCAGCACGAACGCGGCGAACTCGGGAAGCTCCTGCCCGAGACGATCCGCGAGCGCGGTCTCGATCCCGCCGTCCGCGAGCACCCGGCTCATGACGCGATCCCGTCGAGTTCGGCCGGGCGCCGATGGGCATCGAGCGCCGTTCTGATCGCCTCGCGTCTCATCTCGAAATCGCGTACTCGTGCGAGGTGCCGGTCCATGACGCCCGAGTCGCGGAGAGCGAGGGTCCCGGGATCCCCGCGCTCGATCCCCGCCTTCCAGCGCTCCGCGATGAGCGCCATCCGCGCGTCGACGGCGTCGAGCAGGGTCTCGGCGGTCGCTCCACTGTACGCCTGAGCGGCGAGCGCCAGCCGCCGCGCCGCGTCCTCCGCGGGGATCTCGCGCAGCAGCGGCACCCCCGACCAGCACAGGAAGGCGAGGTCGTCGACGGGGCACCCGGGTCCCGCGCGATCCCAGTCGATCATCCCGCCGAACTCCCCATCGAGCACGACCCAGTTGTACAGCCCCGGATCGTTGTGGCAGATCACCTCGTCGTCGGCCAGTTCCTGCTCTCCCTGCCGCCACTCGAGCCGACCCGGGCGGAAGTCTGCGACCGCCTCGTGGAACCGCCGCAGCCACGCGGCCGCCGCGACGAGCGCTCGCTCGCTCGGCTGCTCGGTCTCGGGGTCGAGGGTGACGCCGGGGAGGTAGCCGAGCACCTCGCGGCCCTCGCCGTCGAATCCGTGCACCTCGGGCACGCCGTCGAGCCCGCGATCGCGGAGATGGCGCAGCAGCGCGTGCACCGCAGGGGTCCAGGGGCCCGTCGGTCGGTGAACACGGGTCTCCCCGTCGGAGGAGCGGACGCGCCACACCCCTCCGGATCCGCCCGGAAGATAATCGGTTTCCACACCTCGACCGTACCGTCTTACGCCGCGGCGCACAGTGCGATCCTCGATGATCCGTCCGCTGAGGAGCGCAGGCGCCGGGCTACACCCGGTGGATCCTCGTTCCCAGCTGCCGCAGCGGGAATGCATCGGCCTCCGTCCCGGGCTCCCCGTGCAGCTGCACGTGGAGGCGCTCCATGCGGGTGTCGAGCTCGGCGGCGATGTCGGCCGCGTGCTTGAGCTCCCGGATGAGCGTGTCGGGAACCTGCCGCTCGTACTTGTAGTAGATCTTGTGCTCGAGCGTCGCCCAGAAGTCCATGGCGATGGTGCGGAACTGCACCTCGACCGGCACGTCGACGCGGCCGGTCGACAGATACACCGGCACCGAGATGATCGTGTGGAGGCTCTGATATCCGTTCGGCTTGGGCGAGTCGATGTAGTCCTCGACCTCGAGCACCGTGATGTCGTCCTGCTGGGTGAGCAGGTCGAAGAGGCGGTATACATCGCGGATGAATGCGCAGGTCACGCGCACCCCGGCGATGTCGTGGATCTCGCGCCGGATCGCGTCGAAGTCGGTGCCGACCCCGCGGCGTTCGAGCTTCTCGACGAGACTGTCGACGCTCTTGACGCGGCTCGAGACGTGCTCGATCGGGTTGTACTCGTGCATGTGGAGGAATTCCTCCCGGAGGATCGCGAGCTTCGTCTCGACCTCCTGCATCGCGAAGCGGTATTCGAGCAGGAACCGCTGCATCTGGTCACCGAGCAAACGCAGTGCACGTGCCGAAATAGTGATCTCGTCGTCGTCGACCGCGGGATGACTCATGTTCCTCAGCGTAACCGCGACGCTTCCGAAGGTGCTGAGACTCTGCCCCCAACGCTCAAGTCGACGCGGGATCGCTCCAGAGCAGCACGCCGTAGAGTTCCCCGCCGGGGATCGGCACGAAGCCGAGCGCCAGATACAACCACTTGGCCCGCACGTTGCGCGCGTCGACCGAGAGGCTCACACGCCGCACGCCGCGCGCTCGCGCCTCGTCGAGCAGGCGGCCGACCAGCATGCGGCCGATCCCCCGCCCGCGAAGATCGGGAGCCACCCAGACGCAGAACTCGGGAATCGTCGGATCCACCCAGCCGTAGCCGGGCTCCTCCGCGGGGAGATACAGCGCCCACGCCACGGCCACGGACTGCGCCTCGCACTCCGCCACGAGGCCGAAGTCCCCGCGCGACGGCACGATCTCGGTGTAACGCGCGAGATCGGGGCGGACCATGACGTCGTCCCGGGTGAACAGCGGCTCGGCCCAGTTGAAGTTGCCGAGCGACGCGGTGAGCAGCAGCTCGTGCTCACCCGCCTCGAGCGGGCGGATCCCCAGCGGTGGCTCGGTGCCCATGGAATCATCATCTCGCCGTTGTCCGCCGAGCGGAGCGCACACGCCGGAAGACGGTCAGAGGTCTTTCCGGACGTGTTCAGTCGAGGCCGGAGTATTCGGGATCGTACGCCCTCGAGCTACTCCCGCGCGGTCTCGGCGCACCGCTCTCCCCGTCCTTCCGGAGCGACCCGAAGCGCATCCGCGAGGATCGCCTCGAGCGCCTCCGCCTGGAGAGCGGCCCGCGGAGCGAGCATGTACGGCAGCGTCACGAACCGTCCACGAGCGCCGATCGATCCGTACCCGGTCCCTGGGCAGCAGCAGCCAGAGCACCCAGGCCAGGGCGCCGAGCAGCGGCGCCCCCAACACGCCGAAGGTCACGGCGAGCGCCTCCGTCCGCCCCATCGCGATCGGGCTGAGCCCCAGGAGCACGAAGGCGCTCATCACCGCGATGATCACCGACACACTGCGCAGGGAGGTGCGCAGCGTCACGCGACCCTCGGCGCGGTAGCGCTCCACCAGCGCCCGTGCGCTCAAGCGTCGACGCAGGAGAACGCCCACATCACGCCGAAGCGGTCGAACACCTGTCCGTACCAGCCGCCCCACGGAGCCTTCTCGAACGGCATGCCGGTGGAGCCGCCGCCATCGAGCAGCTTGCCGATCAGTTCGCGCGCCTCGTCGGGGGTGTCCGTGGTGTAGAGCAACGAGTACGCGCTTCCCCGCACGACGTAGTCGTGGCCGTCGTCCATGGCGTCTCCGCCCGCGATCACACCGGCCGGCAGCGTGAGCGTCGCGTGCGCGACGGCCTCGGGAGCGGGCTCGAACGGCATGCCCTCCAACTGCACGTCGCCGTACCGCATGATCTCCAGTTCGCCTCCGAACACCTCGTGCCAGTGCTCCATGGCCTCCGCCGTCGTTCCGGGCAGTGCGATGTAGGTCGCGAGTGAGTGTGACATGAACGTCTCCTTCGACTTTGAGGTTCCGACAGGATTCAGTATGACGCCGCCCGCGCCGACGCGGAACCCCAAGGGACGTAGTCCGAGCGCCCCTCCCACGCGCCGTGCTCGGACAGCGGGCGGAAGCGCAACGTGGTGAACTCGTGGTGGAAGTCCCGACGGTCCCGCTCGCGCATCGCGTCGGCGTGCCTCCGAGCCGCGTCGTCATCCCCGGCGTCGCCGCCGAACACCATGCCCGTCATCGCACGGGCGCTGGTCCAGACCGAGAACGTCGACACCGTCCGCGGCGGGCGCACCGCGGCGAGCGCCAATCTCGTCTCGGGGTGATCCCGGACCTGGCGTTCGACCGGACGGCCCCAGTGGATGAAGCGCGGCAGCTCGGGCAGACGCATCCGGGCCAGCGTCACCGCGACGATCGGTTCGTCGGGATCGGTTCTCCCTGCGACCTCGGGCAGGTGAGAGAACTCCGACACCGATCCCCAGCGCCGCAGGAACTGCAGCCGAACGTGCCACCCGGCATCGAGTCTCCGTCCGAGGGGACGCTCGATCAGGAACCGCTCGAGCGCCGCTTCATCGTCCCACTCGGCGAACGCCGCCAGCCGGTGCACCTGCATCCGTTGCGGGGAGAGCGCCGGAGCGCCCAGCCGCATGCCGGCGAGCACCTCGAGCCGACGCAGGCCGGGGGCGGCCGGCGGTCGCAGCAGCGCTCCGATCGCCCGCGCCCGCGGCACCATGGCGAGGTGGAAGGAGTGGATGCTCATGCGATCAGACGATGCGGTCCGCGACGCGGCCGGCATCGACGTGCCAGCGGCGGTCGAGGCGCACGTTCTCGAGCATCCGACGGTCGTGCGTGACGAGCAGCAGCGTGCCCACATACACCTCGAGCGCCTGTTCGAGCTGCTCGATCGCTTCGAGGTCGAGGTGATTCGTCGGTTCGTCGAGCGCGAGCACGTTGACGCCGCGGGCCTGCAGCAGCGCGAGTCCGGCCCGCGTCCGCTCGCCGGGCGAGAGCTCGTCGAGCGGACGCGGCACGTGATCCGCCTTGAGGCCGAACTTCGCCAGCAGGGTGCGCACCTCGGATGCAGTGCACTCGGGGACCAGCTCCTCGAAGGCGTCCGCGAGCGGCGCGGAGCCCGTGAGCAGCGTGCGCGCCTGGTCGATCCGGCCGATCGCGACCGAGCTGCCGAGGCTCGCGGATCCGGCATCCGGGCCGAGATCGCCGAGAAGCAGGCGCAGGAGCGTCGACTTCCCCGCGCCGTTGGGACCCGTGATGCCGATGCGCTCGCCGGCGTCGATCTGCAGCGAGACGGGCCCGAGCACGAACCCGCCCTGGCGCACGACGGCCTCGTTGAGGGTGGCGACCACGGCGCTCGAACGCGGGGCCTCGCCGATCGTGAATTCCAGCTTCCACTCCTTGCGGGGCTCCTCGACCTCGTCGAGCCTCGCGATCCGGCTCTCCATCTGCCGCACCTTCTGCGCTTGCTTCTCGCTCGATTCGCTCGATGCCCGGCGCCGGATCTTGTCATTGTCGGGAGCCTTGCGCATGGCGTTGCGCACGCCCTTGCTCGACCACTCGCGCTGCGTGCGAGCCCGCCCGACGAGGTCGGCCTTCTTCGTCGCGAACTCCTCGTAATCCTCGCGAGCCTGACGCCGCACCGTCGCCCGCTCCTCGAGGTACGCCTCGTAGCCGCCGCCGTACACGCGGTTCGTGCGCTGGGCGAGATCGAGCTCGAGGACGCGCGTCACCGAGCGCGCGAGGAACTCGCGATCGTGGCTCACGAGTACGACACCGCCTCGCAAGCCCTGCACGAACGCCTCGAGCCGAGCCAACCCGTCGAGGTCGAGATCGTTGGTGGGTTCGTCGAGGAATACGATGTCGAAGCGCGAGCAGAGCAGAGCGGCGAGAGCCACTCGGGCGCGCTGCCCTCCGGAGAGCGAGGTCATGGGCGAGTCGACGGAGAGGTTCGCGGCGAGTCCGAGATCGGCGAGCACCGCCGGCAGCCGTTCGTCGAGGTCCGCTGCACCGGATGCGAGCCAGCGGTCGAGAGCGGTCGAGTACTCGTCTGCGGGATCCGCCGATCCGGGCGCGGGATCCGCCGCGTCGGCGAGGGCGGTAGACGCTTCGTCGAGTCGCGCGGACGCCTCGGCGACTCCGGTGCGGCGCGCGACATACCGGCCGATCGTCTCGCCTTCGACCGGCGTGTGCTCCTGCGGCAGCCAGCCGACGAATGCGTCGACCGGAGCGAGGGAGAGGCTGCCGGCCTGCGCAGCGAGCTCGCCGGCGAGGATCTTCAGCAGCGTCGATTTGCCGGCCCCGTTCACGCCGACGACGCCGATCACGTCGCCCGGTGCGACCGTCAGGTCGAGGCCGTCGAAGAGCGTGCGGTGGGCGTACCCTCCGGCGAGCCCGCGGGCCACGAGTGTTGCAGTCACTCCTCAACTGTAGACGGGCGCTTCCCACAACGGCGATTGCATCCCCGACGACCGACCGACTAGTCGGCCACGGTCGAGAGCGGCCACGACCACGTTGCGTCGGCGTCGCTCTGCTCTCGCAGCATGCGTCGGGCGCGCGACGCCTCGCGTTTGGTTCCCGAACTCGGCGACCAGGCCACCCACTCCTTCGGAATGACGTGGAGTGCCAGGGTCTCGAGCAGCCGCTGCTGATCGACCGAGCGCACGAGCACCGCTGCAAGACTCCCGATGCCCCACCAGACCAACGACGACGGATCGGGAAGGACGGGGGCGGCCTCGACCAGTCTTCGACCGTACCCGGTTTCCGTGTCGAGCCGGGATTCCGCGTGGAAGAAATCGCCCCCGTAGAAGTGGATGCAGTGCATCGTCAGCCGTTCACTGAGGCTGGACAACCGACCGACCCCGGCGGGATCGTCGCCCGGGCGCAGCGGCGCCGCCGCGAGCGGGAAGATCGCGTGCCTGCCGCGAGCGATCACGGGGAAGCCGAGCTCCGCCCACTCCGGAGTCTGCCAGGACGGCACGAGTTCGAGCGCACCGAGGATCGACCCGCCGTCCGAAATCGGATTGTTCGGCGACACCCACCCGTCCTGCTCCGCCTCGAGCACGGCAGCGGGAAGCCCGTCGGACCGCATCATCAGGGAGCGCCCCTCGTACGGCAGGATCGCGCCCGCGGTCAGGGACGCGGGACCGAAGGCCAGCGCGGCATTCCGATGGAGATCCATATCGAAGTCCATGCGTCGCTCGGTCCCGAACGGCTCGTCGCACGTGAGTGCCCTGGGGGACGACGGTTAGACGGCCTGCGGCGCGTGGGCGGTGTTGTTGGAGGAGTCGCGCTCCCGACTGTTGGAGGCCAGCCCCACGCTGGCTGACGGGTCTGGTACGGTCTGGTCAGTCCCGCTCGTGGTGACCCCGAATGCCACCTGCACGACACCGCCCTCGGGGATCGCCTCGTTCAGGGGAAACCAGTGGCCCCAGGACCCTGCCGTCGGCGCTCCGAAGAAGCCGGGCCGGGGTGTTCCGTTCAGGGTGACGGAGGTGATCTCGACGCTGTCGACGATCTCTTGCGGAAGGTGCACGCTCATCTGGTTGGAGTCGTCACTGTCGGCGTAAGAGGGGTACAGACCCGGAGCGAGCGCGGTCAGCGTCGCCGTGACCGGCACGGAGAACATCTGCGGCCCGTCGGCTGTCATGATCTCCCGCTGCTCCCAGGTCGCTTCGGTCTGGGCGTCCCAGGAGGTGACGTGCACC
>JAPSIU010000383.1 GCA_031178565.1 Leucobacter sp.
CCCGTCGATGGATCGCATAGGCGATCGAGAGACCGATGATCGCGTAGATGGCCCAGGGGTGCAGGCCCCAGTGCACGAAGGTCTGCGCCATGGCGAGGCCGGCGAGCTCGGCCTGGTCGCCCGACCATCCGGGCTTCGGCTGGACCGTGGCGTAGGTGAGCGGCTCCCCCACGCCGTAGAACACGAGGCCGATGCCCATGCCTGCTGCGAAGAGCATCGCGAACCAGGAGAGCACGCCGAACTCCGGGGTCTCGTCATCGCGCCCGAGCCGGATGCGGCCGAGCCGCGAGAAACCGATCCCGGCCGCGATCGCGATGAACGCGCCGATGATGATCATGTAGTACCAGCCGAGGTGGCCGACGATCCAGCCCTGGACACTCGTGAACACACTCCCGGTGCCCTCCGGGAGGAGGATCGCGAAGCCCACGACGAGTACGATCACGATCAGCGCGGGCCAGAACACACCCGGCGAGATCATGCCCTTGCCGATGCGGACGCCGTGCCGCCTGAGCTTGGCGGTGATCTGGTCGTCGGAATCCTGCTCCACGATCTGCACGGAGCGCGGCAGGTGCACGGTGTCGGGGAGATGGGAGTAGTCGGTCAGCAGCGCCGCCCGCTCTCCGGCTGAGATCTCGTCGGGCGCGTCGACCTCGTCCGGGGTGTTCGGTGCGTCGGCGGTGTCCGCCGCGTCGGTTCCGCCGGCGGTTCCGCCGGGTGCGTCCACGGTGTCCGGCGTCTCGGGTGCGTCGGCGGTGCCGAGTGTCTCGGCTTCGTCGGGTGCGCCCGTGCCCCCGTTCTCAGGCGTCGAGGGGGGCTGCTCGTTCGAACTCATGATCTCGAGATCCGTTCTGTTGACGATCGTCCTGACCTATCAAGCCTTGCGGGATCACGGGAGCATTGCAAGTCGCTCGCGCTGCCGCTCCGCCATTCGCGAGTGTCTTGGCGCGGGTTGGATCGCTCTCAACCCGCGCCAAGGCACCCGCGAACGGGGGACAGATTGGCGGGAGCGACGGGGGCAGAGTGGTGGGAGCGACGGGGGACAGAGTGGCGGGAGCGACGGGATATATCCGACCGGGGTCCGATCCTCAACGGATCGCCGGTTCCTAGACTGGGAGCGATGGAACTCTCAGAACGCCCGGTCTGGCGCACGCGCGCCTGGATCGTCGCGTCCGCGATTCTGGGGATCGTGCTCCTCGGCCTCTCGATGATCGGCATCGACAGCGCCGGCGCGGTGTGGAAACCGATCGCGGTGGCGGCTGCCGTCGTCGGCGCAGTGCTGTTCCTCACGCTGCTGCGCGTCCGCGGGGAGCGCACCGCGTACGAGGAGCGTCTGACCGCGTGGGCGGCCGAACGCGCGGCGCAGCGCGCGACCCAGGAGGAGCGGCTGCGCATCGCACGCGAACTGCACGATCTCGCCTCGCACGGGCTCGGGCTCATCACGGTGCGCGCCGCCGCTGCGAACCGGGCCGGAGACGAAGCCGAGCGAGCCTCCGCGCTGAGGGATATCGAGCGCGCGGGCCGGCAGACGACGACCGAGCTGCGCCGGATGCTCGCGGTGCTGCGAAGCGATGACCCGGATCCGGAGCCGCTGCGCCCCGCCGAATCGTTGGCCGATCTCCCCGGCATCATCGAGGCGGCCCGAGGCGCAGGGCTCGCGGTGACGGTCGGGCGGCCCGGGCAGGGGCCCGACGAGGTCTCCTTCGACGATGTCTCGCCGGGTGTTCAGCTCGCGGTCTGCGCGATCGTGCGGGAGGCGCTGTCGAACACCGCGCGGCACGCCGGACCGACCGAGGCGAGCGTCGAACTCCGGCGGTCCGGATCCGATGTCGTCGTGTCGATCCGGGACCGCGGACCGGTTCCGGGGTGGGAGCCGCACCCGGGAACCGGTCACGGACTGCCCGGTCTCCGCGAGCGCGTCGCCGCGCCGGGAGGCCGCCTCGACGCCGGTCGCCGGGACGACGGCTCGTACGAGGTCTCCGCGCGGATGCCGGATCCCCTCCCCGACAGGGATCGCCGGTGACGGCGGGCGCACCGACGGGCGGGTCCGCGGGCGAGCCAGCGGGCGACTCCACGGGCGCTGTCGCATCGCCGCCTCCGATCCGGGTGCTGATCGTGGACGACCAGCCGCTGATCCGGCACAGTCTGAGGCTCATCGTCGACGGGGAGCCGGATCTCGCGGCGGTCGGCGAGGCCGAGAGCGGCGAAGAGGCCGTCGCCCGAGCCGAGGAGCTGCGACCCGACCTGGTCCTGATGGACGTCCGCATGCCCGGCGGCGACGGCATCGAGGCCACGCGCCGCATCGTGTCGATCGCGGCGCTCGAGAGCACACGGGTGCTCGTGCTCAGCATGTTCGAGCTCGACGAGTACGTCGACGCTGCGCTGCGGGCGGGCGCGAGCGGCTTCCTGCTCAAGGATGCGCCGCCCGAGCAGCTGGCCGACGCGATCCGGCGCACCCACTCGGGGGAATCCCTCTTCGCCCCGAGCATCCTCGCCCGCCTGGTCGAGGAGTACCTGGGACGCTCGGCGCCGCCGACCTCGAACGGACTCGGCGCTCTGACCTCGAGGGAGGCCGAGGTGCTCACCCTGATCGGTCGCGGCCTCTCGAACGACGAGATCGCATCGCGTCTCGTGATCTCGATGGGCACGGTGAAAACGCACATCGGAAGCGTGCGCGCGAAGCTGCACGCGCGGGATCGCGCCCAGCTCGTGATCGCGGCCTACGAGCACGGGCTGCTGCGACCGAGGCGGTGACCGATCCCGCACCGCCCCTCGCGCTCGCGGGTGCTCTCGCGGGCGCGGTCGCGGGCGCGGGTGCTCTCGCGGGCGCGGTCGCGCGAAGGCACCCGCGAC
>JAPSIU010000384.1 GCA_031178565.1 Leucobacter sp.
CGATACCGTCAGGATGCGCGGCGCTTGAGCTTGCGACGCTCGCGCTCGCTCAGACCGCCCCAGATGCCGAAGCGCTCGTCGTTCTGCAGCGCGTACTCGAGGCACTCGCTGCGGACATCGCACGAGATGCAGATCCGCTTGGCGTCGCGGGTCGATCCGCCCTTCTCGGGGAAGAACGCCTCCGGGTCGGTCTGCGCACAGAGCGCGTCGGCCTGCCATGCGAGGGCTGTGTCGTCTTCGTTCCCTGCGGGGCGACGGACACCGGGGACGCCGAGGTCGACCGGGTCGACGAACCAATTCTCGGGAACGCCGGAACGGTAACCCGTCATCTTGCTCTCCCACCTGTAGGCCTCCGCCGCGATGCGGCTCGTGGCCTTAATTACACCCGTGTGATTCGCTCCGGTCAAGTCGCAAATCGTAAACCCTCAACCCGACATTGAACCTTCTTGAGGCGCGCGGCGTGTCGCGGCCGCGGTCAGGCGGAGCGGCCCGGCTGAGCCAGGTACACCGTGCCCTCACCCGCGAGGACGAGAACGTCCTCGTCGGACGCGAAGGCGGCGGCCCCCGGGGTCAGGGGAATGCGGCGCTCCCCCGCGGAGACCGTCACGGCACCGGAGGTCGCCAGGGCGATCGTCGGGCCCGCCAGAGCGACCGTGCGCTCGCCGCCCACGAGCGTGACGCGGGTCAGGACGAAGTCCGGGACGCCGGGGTCGAAGACCTCGCCCGTCCCCGCGTCGCGCACCGGCGCGAGCAGCGGGGCGGGACCCGGCCGGGTATCGACGATCCGCATCAGCTCGGGCACGTCGATGTGCTTGGGCGTGAGGCCGCCCCGAAGCACGTTGTCGCTCGCGGCCATCAGCTCGACGCCGAGCCCGTCCTGGTACGCGTGCAGCACGCCCGCCGGAGCGAAGACGGCCTCCCCGGCGCGGAGCACCACGAGGTTCATGAGCAGCGCGACGACGATGCCGGGATCGCCGGGGAAGTCGCGCACGATCGCCCGGAGGACGTCGAGCTCCTCCGCGAACTCCGCGTGCGACGCGTCGCCGACAGCGGCCGAGACGGCGGCCACCGTGCCCGCGGACCCCCCGGACAGTGCGCTCTCGATCACGGCGCGCAGGGCGGCGGCGTCTCCCCCGCTCAGCGCCTCCCGCAGGGTCGCGATGCCGTCCGCAGCGCCGAGGGCGTCGAGCAGGCGCAGGGTGTCGGCCACGGGCCGGAGTCCGACCAGCGCGCGGAACCGATCGCTCAGGGCGACGATGATCTCCGGCTTGTGGTTGGCGTCGCGGTACACGCGCTCGGCGGCGTCCCGCGGGATCCCGGCGGCCTCCTCTCGCGCGTAGCCCTCGCGGGCCTGCTCGAGGTCGGGGTGCGCCTGGATCGACAGCGACGAGGATGCCGCGAGGATCTTCAGGAGGTACGGCAGCGGTGGCTCGCCCGCGTCCGCCCTCGCCGCGGCCAGGGTCCGACCGTCGCCCAGCACCGCGGGGCAGCCGGGGTGGTCGCCGAACCAGACCTCCGCCTCCGGTGCGCCGCTGGGCTCGCGATCCTGCAGAGCGGGGATGAGCGTGGCCGATCCCCAGGCGTAGTCGCGGGGGTCGTTCGAGAGCGTCTCCAGCACACCGTCAGCCTAGAGCGCGCGCGATAGCCTTCTGTCACGATGGCCGTCCACTCGAAGCACCCGATCTCGGCGCCTCCCAGCGCGCCGCCGCGCGAGCGGACGGGCCACATCCTCCTGCGCGGCTGGTGCATCTTCGTGCTCGCCGTCACGCTGTCCGGAACGGCACTCCCCCTCGCCTTCGGCCTGCTCATCGGCGCCGGCGTGGGGATCGGGACCTTCCTGGTGTCCACCGCGCTCTGGGTGATCCTCCGCCCGCGGGTGCAGTGGCGCAGGCTCCCCTGGTACGCCCTGGCGTACGTGGGATGGGCGATCGCGTCGCTCCTGTGGACGCAGTGGCCGGATGCGTCGGTGCCGACCCTGATCCTCCTCGTGATCACCACGGTCGGCGCGCTGTTCGTGGGCTCCGTGCTGACCTGGCGGGAGCTCGTGCGCGCCCTCGCCTCGGCGCTCAAGTGGATGCTGGGGCTGTCGATCCTCTTCGAGCTGTGGGTGTCGCTGGTGTGGGGCGGATCGATCCTTCCGCAGTTCGTCCGCCCCGACGGACCCGTCGATGATCCGATCGTGCTCTGGTCGCGCAACAACCTGCTCGACGGCAACCGGATCCAGGGGATCTTCGGCAACTCGAATGCGCTCGCCTACGTGGCGCTGCTCGCGATCATCGTCTTCGCGATCCGCATCGCCTCCGGTGCTCCGCGGCGGCCAGTGCTCGTCCTCTGGACCGCCCTCGCGGCCTACCTGTTCGTGCGGGCGGGCTCCGCCACGGCGATCGTCGCGGCCGTGGCCGTCGTCGTGGTCCTGATCACCGTCCTGCTGATGCGGACCACCACGCGTGCCGGCGAGCGGACGCGCTACTACGTCGTCTACGGCGCGGTGGCGATCGGCGGTCTGCTCGTGACCTGGCTCGCGCGGGACACCCTCTTCGCGGCTCTCGGCCGGTCGACCGATCTCACCGGGAGGGAGTCGATCTGGGAGCAGGTCCTGCAGCGCGCGCGCGAGCGCCCGGTGATCGGCTGGGGCTTCTCGACGCCGTGGGTGCCCAGCGAGCCCGCGTTCGACCGATGGATCGTGGACCACGGCCAGACCGTGATGCAGGCGCACAACATGTGGCTCGACGTCTACCTGCAGCTGGGGGTCGTCGGAGTCGCCCTCATCGCGGCGGCGTTCTTCGCCTTCGTGTGGCGGTCCTGGTTCTTCGCCGTCGATCGTCCGCGCTGGGATCTCACCGCGGA
>JAPSIU010000385.1 GCA_031178565.1 Leucobacter sp.
CGACGGTGTCCGCCGCGCGGTCGGTGAGGACGACGCCGCGGACGTCGGCATCGCGACGACCGGCATCGCCGGTCCGCTCTCCGCCGACGGGCAGCCGGTGGGCACGGTGCACATCGCGGTCTCGACACCCCTCGGGTCGCGGGTCGAGACGCTCCTGCTCGAGGGCGACCGGGACAGCATCCGAACGGCGGCGGCGGCCCGGGCCATCGCGCTCGCGATCGACGCGCTGTGACGGGGAATAGGGCCGATTGCGGTCGCGTTACGTATCGGTGATTCCCACCCATTCCCCAGCGCCAGGGGTCTAGGGTGACAACCAATTCGTTGTACCGTTGTTCCCCCCGAAGGGCTCGGTGGATCGCAGCAGAAGGAGGGCCCCCGCATGATCCTGGTTCGTCAAGAGATCGGCGATGTTCTGCGCGACTTCCGTCTGCAGAAGGGCCACACGCTCCGTCAGGTCTCCGGCAAGGCGAGTGTCGCCCTCGGCTACCTGTCCGAGGTCGAGCGCGGCCAGAAGGAGGCGTCGAGCGAGATCCTCGCCGCCGTCGCCGAGGCCCTGGATGTGCCGATCTCCGCGATCATGCGAGAGGTGGGCGAGCGGATCTCGGTCCTCGAAGGCATCCACCCCATCACCGACGTGGTCCCCGACGACCTCGCATCCCTCGGCGAGGATGTCGCGGCTCCCGAGCTCTCCCTCCGCTGACCCGGTCATGCGGCACAGCGAGTTCGATCGCGCCGTCAGCGACGAGTTCGGCGGGAGCGGTCGTGCCCTCGTGGAGGACCTGGTCCTGACCGCGGCGGACGGCCGCACCGCCCGCGAGGCGCTCGCGGCGGGCGTCCCGCCCCGCGAGGTGTGGCTGGCGCTGTGCGCGGAGACCGACGTCCCGCTCGCGCGGCGCCACGGAGCCGGCCGGCTGGATCCGCGCCGCTGAGGCCTCCCGGCACGGCGTGTCCCATCGAAGATCCGTTCGACCGGGCGTAGGCTTCTTCACAACGGGAGTCGGACGCACGTCGTCCACGCTCGCGGTGGCTCGGGCAGCGATGTCGGAGGCCCGCCGTAGCGTCGACGTCGTCAGATGACACCCACGCCCTGTCGCAGCATCCGAGCCGTCGGTGACGAGCGCGACAGCCTACGGGCGACGGAACGCGAGCACGAAGGAGCACGACATGCCATCACCTGCCGACCGCGAGAAGGCCCTCGAATCGGCCCTCGCCCAGATCGACCGCCAGTTCGGCAAGGGTTCGATCATGCGACTGGGAGGCGACGAGCGCGCCCCCGTCGAGGTCATCCCGACCGGCTCCATCGCCCTCGACGTCGCACTCGGCATCGGCGGCATCCCGCGGGGTCGCGTGGTCGAGATCTACGGTCCGGAATCGTCCGGAAAGACGACCCTCACCCTGCACGCCATCGCCAACGTGCAGCGCGCCGGCGGCATCGCCGCGTTCATCGACGCGGAGCACGCGCTCGACCCCGACTATGCCCACAAGCTCGGCGTGGACATCGATCAGCTCCTCGTCTCGCAGCCCGACACGGGTGAGCAGGCGCTCGAGATCGCCGACATGCTGATCCGCTCCGGTGCGATCGACCTCGTCGTGATCGACTCCGTCGCCGCGCTGGTTCCCGAGGCGGAGATCAAGGGCGAGATGGGCGACTCCCACGTCGGCCTCCAGGCCCGTCTCATGTCGCAGGCCCTCCGCAAGATCACGGGTGGGCTGAACCAGACCAAGACGACGGCGATCTTCATCAACCAGCTGCGCGAGAAGATCGGCGTGTTCTTCGGGTCGCCCGAGACCACTGCCGGTGGAAAGGCGCTGAAGTTCTACGCGTCGGTCCGGCTGGACATCCGTCGCATCGAGACCCTAAAGGACGGCTCCGAGGCGGTCGGTAACCGCACGCGCGTCAAGGTGGTCAAGAACAAGATGGCGCCGCCCTTCAAGCAGGCGGAGTTCGACATCCTCTACGGTGTCGGCATCTCACGCGAGGGCAGCCTCATCGACTTCGGCGTGGAGCACGGCATCGTGAAGAAGTCCGGTGCCTGGTACACCTACGAGGGCGAGCAGCTCGGGCAGGGCAAGGAGAACTCCCGGAACTTCCTGCTGAAGAACACCGACGTCGCCGCCGAGATCGAGACGAAGATCAAGCAGAAGCTGGGCATCGGCCAGCCTCGACCGGCTGCGGACGAGGCGGCTTCCGACGAGCTGGCGGCTCGCCGACCGGCCTGATCATGACGGCGCGGAACCACGGGGGCGAGCGCGAGGAGCTCGCCCCCGTCATCCCCCTGTTCGGCGCAGACGCGACGCGTCGGGGTACGGCCGATCAGCCCTCCGAAACCGACGACGCGCGACCCTGGCACGCGACCTGGATCGCTGAGCGCGCCGAGGCCGACGCCGCCCGCGCGGCCCATCCCGCATCCGCGGTGGGGCGGGCGGCCGGACGAGGGGCTGGCGATCCGGACGACGGCTCGCGCCTCCGTGCCCTCGGTGACGAGGGTGACACCACCCGAGCGGCGGAAGAGGCGGAACGGCTGCTGCTGCGCAAGCTGCGGACGCGCTCGCTGTCCCTGCGCGAGGCCAGGGCGGTGCTCCGGGAGCACGAGCTCGGCGACGGCGACGGCGAGGCGATCGTCGAGCGGTTCGTGTCACTCGGCTACCTCGACGACGGCGCTCTGGCGGAGCAGCTGATCGACAAGGCGACGTCGCGCAAGGCGCAGGGGCGGCAGGCCATCGCGCAGACGTTGGCGCAGCGCGGCATCCCGCGGGAGGTCATCGACGAGGCGCTGGCCCAGCTGCCGGACGACGAGGCGGAGCGGGCGCTGGACTTCGCTCGGTCCAAGGCGAGCGGCTTCG
>JAPSIU010000386.1 GCA_031178565.1 Leucobacter sp.
GATCGACGTCACCGAGGTGCTCAGCACATTCACCTACAAGCTCGCGTTCGCCGAATACGACTTCTCGCTCGCTGCGACCTCCGCCGTCCTCGTGCTCCTCATGTCGATGGTGCTCGCGGTGTTCTATGTCCGCCATCAGAAGGCGAGGGACTGACATGGCGCTCTCCGTCACCGCCCGCACGCGCACGGCGCGCACCGGCGTCATCATCGGGCTCCTCCTCGGCGCGGTCTTCGCCGCCGGGCCGGTGCTCTGGATGCTCTCGAGCTCGTTCAAGTCGAACACCGAGATCTTCGAGCTGCCCCCGCGGCTCATCACGGACTCGTTCTCGCTCGACGCCTACGTTGCGATCCTCACGACGCCCGAGACGGTCCGCTTCTTCCTCAACAGCTACATCGTCGCGGGAGCCGTCACGCTGCTCACGCTGGTCGTGGCCATCCAGGCGGCGTACGCCTTCAGCCGATTCGAGTTCCGCGGCAAGCGCGTGCTGAACGTCGTGATCATCAGCGTGCAGGCGGTGCCGCCGATCACGCTGCTCATCCCGTATTTCGGCCTGGTCGTCGCGCTCAAGCTCTACAACACGTACCCCGGCCTCATCCTCACCTACATGGTGTTCACGCTGCCCTACGCGATCATCATGATGACCGGGTACTTCAACACCCTGCCGCGCGAGCTCGACGAGGCCGTCCGGATGGACGGCGCCGGCTCCCTCACGGCGCTCTGGCGGATCCTCGTGCCGATCTCGGTGCCCGGCATCGTCTCGGTGGGGATCTACACCTTCATGATCGCGTGGAATGAGTACCTCTTCGCGCTCACCCTCACCCGCACCACCGACATGCGCACGGTGCCCATCGGCATCCAGCTGCTCATGGGGCAGCACTCGTACGAGTGGAACCAGATCATGGCGATGAGCATTCTCGGCTCGATCCCCGTGCTGATCCTCTTCCTGGTGCTGCAGCGCTTCTTCATCAGCGGTCTCACGGCCGGCTCCGTGAAGAGCTGACCGACCTCGCCATCCATCAACAAGGAGAATCACATTGCTGTACACCGGTAGGTCCATCCTCGACGTCGCCAACGAGCACGCCTTCGCCATCCCCGCCTTCAACATCAGCGACTGGGCGATGTTCAAGGGGATCATGGACATCAGCGAGGAGAAGGACGCGCCCGTCATCATCGCCATCCACCCCGACGAGGTCTCCCACATCACGACCGACCTCATCCCGGCCATGCACGCGCGTGCCCATCGCTCGAGCGTTCCGGTCGCCATCCACTGGGACCACGGTGGCACCTTCGAGCAGATGATCACGGCCATCCAGGCTGGCTTCACGTCGGTCATGATCGACGCCTCCCTGCAGCCGTTCGACGACAACGTCGCCCTCACGCGCAAGGTCGTCGAGGCAGCGCATGCCGTGGGCGTGCAGGTCGAGGGCGAGCTCGGCACGATCGGCGCGAACGACAGCTACGGCGAGGCAGGCGCGGCCGAGATCATCTACACGAACGTCGACGACGCGGTCCGGTTCGTGGAGGAGACCGGCGTCGACAGCCTCGCGATCGCGATCGGGACCTCGCACGGTCTCTACCCCGCCGACAAGAACCCCGAGCTGCGGCACGACCTGCTCCAGGAGATCAAGGCGGCCGTGGGCATCCCTCTCGTCCTGCACGGCGGATCCGGCAACCCGGACAGCGAGCTGGCGCGCGCGGTCTCGCTCGGCATCAACAAGATCAACATCTCGAGCGACATCAAGGTCTCGTACCACAACCGCATGCGCGAGGTCCTCGGCACCGACGTGCGCCTGCGCGAGCCGAACGCCATCCAGCCGGAGCCGCTCGAGGCGATGAAGGTCACGGCGGCCGAGAAGATCGACCTGTTCGGAGCCGCGGGCAAGGCCAACCTGTACTGATCGTCACAGAAGACGGAAGGAGCCGGCGTGGGAGCCGATCTGGTGCTGGGGCTGGGCGGGACGGTCGACTACGAGATCCGCTGGGACACCGACGTGGTCAACGCGCTGGTCGGCGAGCTCGGCATCGTCCGCGCGGAGCTGACGGCCGACGAACCGATCGTCGATGAGCGCACGCTCGTCGCGGCGATCCTCGCCTTCGCCGCTGTGGGAACGGGCGGCGAGCGCTTCGTCGCCTCTTCGGAGGTCGTCGAGCGGTTCGCCGCGCGGTTCTCGACCTCGGTCACCCTGGGCGGGACGGGGGTGCGGGCGGGTCTCGCGCTCGACCGACTCGGTGTCCCGAGCACCCAGCACCTCGTGAGCATCGACGACACCGTGCGCCGGCTCCTCCCGTCGTCGATGCGCGTCGTCAGCTCCGCGACGCGCGACACCCTCGATCCGCACCTCATCGTGCAGTACCCGGCCGGCGTGCGACTCCGGCTGGCGGATGGCGAGGTCGTCACGCCGAGCGCCAATCGGCTGATCTTCGCGAACGATCCGCCGAACCGCGAGATGGCGATCGCGGATGGCCTGGGCGACGCCCTCGCGACGGCGGCGGTGTTCCTCGTCTCGGGTTTCAACACGATGCAGGACGACCGGCTGCTCGTGCGGCGCCTCGATGAGCTGCTGTCCGCCATGCGACGACTGCCGAGCGATGCCGTCGTGTACTACGAGGACGCGGGCTTCTACCGGCGCGAGTTCTCGCGGGAGATCCGAGCACGGCTGCTCGATCGCATCGACGTCTACGGCATGAACGAGGACGAGCTGCAGGAGTACCTCGGTCGGAGCGTGGATCTCCAGGACGCGGACGATGTGGTCGTCGCGCTGCGTGACATCCATCGGCTCATCCCCGCGCCGGCCCTCGTCGTGCACACCCGCACGTGGGCTGTCGCCGTCGGCCCCG
>JAPSIU010000387.1 GCA_031178565.1 Leucobacter sp.
CTCGCCGGCCCGGCAGGTGCTCGACGAATTCAACGAGCACCTCCTGGTAGACACCGGCAGGATCGACGCCACCGGACTGCACCGCGATCAGCGCGGCGGACTCATCGCGTCTTGGCTGCTGACCTGGCCCGAGCAGCGCGCCGCGAACCTCGCCGCGATCAGCCTCATCGCCACCTACGGAGCCGGGTTCCACCACCCGCACCTACGCGGCGCGACCATCGGCGAGTGGCCGCTCAACGTCGCAGCACCCGAGCATGCCTCTGAACTGATCCCGGTGCTGCGCACCATCGCCGGTGCCGACATCCACAACCTCGTCTTCCAGGTCGGCGGCGACTGGCGCATCGTCCCGGCCCTCCGCCCCGCAACGGAGCGGCGGTCGGCATGAGGCTCTCGATCCTCGACCAGGTCCCGGTCACCGAGCACACGCCACCCGACAAGGCCATCGAGAGCGGTCTGAGACTGGCAGTCGAGGCGGAGGAGCTCGGCTACCACCGCATCTGGTACGCAGAGCACCACCGCTCCGCCTCGTTCGCGAGCACGGCCCCCGAGATGATGACCGCCCTCGCCCTGGAACGCACGCAGCAGATCCGGATCGGGACGGGCGGCATCCTGCTTCCTCTGTACCCGGCGGAGAAGGTCGCCGAGATCATGGGCCTGCTCACCAGCGTGCACGGCGACCGGGTCGACGCCGGCGTGGGCCGCGCCGCGCTGGACGACCCCGCCTACGGCGAGAAGATCGCTGCGCTCGTCCGCACGCTCGGCACCCGGCACGACTCGGTACCGGGTGAAGCGGCGGGACGGGTCTGGGTGCTCGGGGCCGGAGGGTCCGCCGCGCCCCTGGCCGGAGCCGTCGGCGCGGGGTACGCGCATGGGCACTTCTTCGTCCCGCGCGGCGGGGAAGCAGCGACGGCCGCCTATCGCACCAGCGCGGGGGAGCACGGTCACCGGCCGCACACCGTGCTCGCGGTGCGGGTCATCACCGCCGAGACGAACGAACGCGCCCGAGCGCTGGCCGACGCGATGCTGCTGTGGCGGGCCCGCAAGGACCTCGGCCACGACGGCCCCGTCCCGTCGGCCGAGACCACGGCAGCGCACGCGTGGAGCGATGCCGAGCGGACCCGCGCGAAGGCCCGATCACAGGCGATCATCGCCGGCACACCCGACGACGTGCACCGCACCCTTATGAATCTCGGTCGAGTTCACCGCGCCGACGAGATCATGATCAACACCCTTACCAGCGACCCTGCCGACCGGTACGCCTCTTACCGACTCCTTGCCCAAGAGTTCGCGGGCCGCGCCGTGAGCACGAATGGAGAGAAATGAAACTGTTCCGACGCCCGGCCCTGATCGTCATCGACGTGCAGCGCGGCTTCGCCGACCCGGACTACTGGGGGCCGCGAAACAACGCCGAATGCGAGAGCAACATCGCTCGACTGCTCGCATTCTGGCGATTCAACGCGTGGCCCGTCGTCTTCGTGCGCCACGACTCCACGAATGCACAGTCGCCGCTCGCAGTGGGAACGCCAGGGAACCAGTTCAAGGACGTCATCACAGGGGAACCGGATCTGCTGGTCAGCAAGAGCGTGAACTCGAGCTTCCACGGCTCTCCCGACTTGCACGACTGGCTGCGTGGAGAAGCCATCGAACAGCTCGTCATCTGCGGGATCACGACGAACCACTGCTGCGAGACGACAGCCCGGGTGGCCGGAAACCTCGGTTACGACACGTCCTTCGTCATCGATGCGACGCACACCTTCGACCGTCCGGCACCAGACGGGTCGATGTTCCCCGCCGACACCGTCGCCGCGATGACCGCTGCCAATCTGCACGGTGAGTTCGCCACCGTGGTTTCCACCAAGGACGTGGTCGGCCGCTGATCGTCCTCGCGACGGTCGTTGTTCTGGTCAGGACGCCGACGTGAGCAGCCGCAGCGCCGCGAATGACGAACTGCCGGGCTCGGCGGTGTGGGTGAGGATGCGCTGGCCATTGCCCTCGGGCAGGTGAAGCACCTCGTACCCCAACTCGAGTTCCCCGACCTCCGGGTGCCGGAACCGCTTCGCTCCGCTGGTGCACAGCCGCACGTCGTGGCCGGCCCAGAGACGGGCGAACTCAGGGCTGTTCATGCTCAGGTCGCCGACCAGTTCGGCCAGGCGTCGGTCGTCGGCGAACTGGGCTGCGACGTACCTCAGGGACGCGACCGCGAGAGCCGCCTCATCGGCCCAGTCGACGTAGAGGTCGCGGGTGTGCTCGTCGAGGAACAGCAGCTTGAGCTGGTTCGGGCGGTCCTCGATGCTGCTCGGCGCGGCGTAGTCCAGGTGCCCGGCGAGCAACAAGTGCCCGGCGCAGTTCCACGCGAGGATGTCGTTGAACCGGCCCAGCAGCACAGCGGGCACGTCACCCATCGAGTGCAGCAACTGCTCCGCACCCGGCTTGGCCGCCTCCGGCTGCGTTGCTGCGCGTGGCCGCTTCTCCGGTGCCGGGTGCGCGAGCGCGTACAGGTGCGCACGCTCGTCCGCGTCCAGCTGCAGGGCGCGCGCGAGGGCGTCAATGATCGCATCGGACGCGTTCTGCGACTGGCCCTGCTCGAGACGGGTCAGGTACGTCACCGAGACTCCGGCCAGCTGCGCGAGCTCCTCGCGACGGAGGCCGGGCACCCGCCGGCGACCGTAGCTGTTGACGCCGGCCTCGTCCGGGGTTATCCGGTCGCGGCGCGAGCGCAGGAACTCGCCCAGCTCGGTGACTGGGCCATCGGTGTCGAGGGACTGTGGAACGGCCATGCCATCCATTGTCTCGTACCCGGCCCGGCGGAGCCTGACC
>JAPSIU010000065.1 GCA_031178565.1 Leucobacter sp.
AGCACGAAGAGCGGACCGAGCCAGACCGGCAGCATGTCGAGCAGCGCGTACTCGATGCCGAACTCGATGCTGTCGCTCGTCACGGCCCCGCCGAGCAGGGCGCCGACCGCGGTGAAGAAGAAGCAGGGGATCGCGCCTCCGAGCGCCGTCGCCGCGATGATATGCGAGGGTGTGGTGTCGCGCGGCAGGTAGCGCGCCATGTCGGCGCTGTTCGAGTAGGAGAGCGGCGTCGATGACAGGATCGCGAAGCCGATCGTGATGCTCGACCACAGCGCGGCACCCGCGAGCGGCTCGGGCTGCGCGAAGCCCCAGTCGATCTGCGGCGCGATGAAGCCGACGACGACGAGGAAGACGACGAGCAGCCCGATCGTGACGGCGGTATAGGCGCGGAGGATGAGCGCGTGGCCGTAGACCGCCACGAGCACGGTGATGGCTGCGACCGTGATTGAGACGAGCACCAGGGCGAGCGTCTGATCCGCCATTCCCCAGCGCATGAGGAGTTCGGCGCCCATGAAAGACGAGGCGACCCAGTTGAGGGCGAGGAAGACGCCCGAGATGAACCAGCCGTAGAAGGCGATGACGATCCGATTGCCGTGGATCCCGTAGATCGCCCGCTGGACGACCGAGCCCGAGGTTCCCGCAGCCGGGCCGCTCGTCGCGACGATGCCCGGAAGGATCCAGAGCACGTTCGAGGCGAGGATCACGAGCAGCGCCTGCCAGATCTCGAGCCCCAGCACGAGGGTCAGTGTGGCGCCGATCGTGAAGTTGAGCACACTCACGTTGGGCGCGGCCCAGACGGCGAAGAGCTCGCGGGCCCTGCCGTGGCGCTCGGAGTCGTCGATGAGCTCGATTCCGCGGGTCTCGGGCTGCGTGGGGACGTCGACGTATTCGTGTCCGGAATCGACGGGGGGATGTTGAGACACTCGGAGGATCCTCTCGGCGGAGCCGGGAGCAGCGCCGTCGGGTCGTACCTGAAGCGGCGCTGCTATTGGTCATGGGGCCAATGGGCTCTATTGGTCACTAATCCAATAGGATGCTGCACATGGTGTCAAGCGGCTTGAACCGGAGGGTGCGCAAACAGCCCGGGGAGCGTCGCGCCGAGATCCTGGCCGAGGCGGCTCGCATCGCGCTCGAGGACGGGCTCGAGCGGATCACCCTGCGCGCGGTCGCCGAGGGGCTGGGGGTGCGCCCCGGTCTGATCAGCCACTACTTCCCGGCGGCGGAGGATCTCGTCATCGCGGCCTGCACCCTCGCCATCTCGGGGGAGCGCGAGCGTCTGCTCCCCTCGGGGGGCGAGCCTCTCGGGCGGCTCGCCGAGTTCGTGCGCCGCCTCCACGAGGACGAAGCGCTGGATCTCTCCCGGCTCTGGCTGAACGCGCGGCACCTCGCGCGATTCAATCCAGCCCTCGCGGATGTTCTCGAGGAGCAGGAGGCTCTGGACCGGGACCGGCTCGTGGAGCTGATCGACGAGGGGGTCGCGGCGGGGGTCTTCTCGGTCGAGGAGCCCTTCGCCGCCTGTGTGCGCATCTTCATCGCCGTCGACGGAGTGGGCGCCTACGCCAACAACAGGGGCCCCTTCGATCACGAGGCCTACACGCGCTTCGTGAGCGACGTCTGCGAGTGGGCGCTGGGTCTGGAGGCCGGAGTGCTCGTCGAGGCGATTGCCTCGCTCGAAGGGGCCTCCTCGTGATAGAATGATTCTTCCGGCTCCTGGAGTCGGATTGACAATTCCACAGCGCGTGATGTGAACGCCCCAGACTGCCCCGATCGGGATGCAGGATACGGGGCCGATCGGTTTCGACACGTCGATTTGAGACTGTGAGAAGCGGGTCGAGGACGCGGAGTTATCTCGTAAACGCCCTTCGCAAACCATAGGTGCCAACGCTAAGCGCACCGACTTCGCTCTCGCTGCCTAAGCAGTAAGACCGAGTCCGTCAAGTCCGGGTTCGTTCCCGCCCCGGTACTTGGCGTCATTTAGGGAACTTGCTGGTGCGTCGCGCCTCGGGGCGCACCGGGACTTTCACCGAGGCTGGGCCTGTCGTTCTAGGTGTTCGTGACAAAGAACGGGGCCGAGTAGAACGTTTCCACGGACTACACCCGTAGAAGGCACGGAATCGTCGAAGTGGACCGGGGTTCGATTCCCCGCGGCTCCACCAGGGTTCGCATCACGCGCGAGAGCAGCAGCCGAGAGGTCGCCCGAATGGGCGGCCTCTCTCTGTTTTCCTGCCGTCGGCGCCGGCGCGACCGGCATGGGGGCGCTGCGACGGCGCCGCCCTCGACCCCGGAGAGGATTCGGACGGCACCCGGTGCCCGGGCGAGTTCTAAAGTGCATAATCATTGACGTTAGAAGGCGGCCGGGTCTACTGTGGGGATACATGCACCTCCGCAGAAGGGGCTCACCCACGATGGCTGTCGCGCACTCCTCGCTCGCTCCCTCGGCCGCGCCGGCCGAGGTGAAGCTCCGCCGCGAAACGGCGGAGCGGGCCGTGGCGGATCTCCTGCGAGCGCTGGGGGAGGACCCGGACGGCGACCGGTTGAGCAAGACCCCGCGCCGCGTAGTCGAGACCCTGAGCGAGGCGCTGCGCCGCCCCGAGCTCCCGCCCGTCTCCTTCGTGGATCATTCGGGGTCGCGGGAACTCGTCGAGGTCAGCGGGATCCCGTTCCGATCCATCTGCGAGCACCACCTCCTCCCGTTTCACGGCGTCGCGCACGTCGGATACCTGCCCGACGGCCGACTCGTCGGCGTGTCGCTGCCCGTCCGAGTGGTCGAGCACTTCGCATCCGGGCTGCAGATCCAGGAGCGCATGACCGATGAGATCGCGGACTGGCTGTTCCAGAACCTCCATCCGCGCGGTGTCGGCGTCGTCGTCGAGGCCGAGCACCTGTGCATGTCGTTCCGCGGCATCGGGGATCGGGCGACGTCGCTGAGGACACGCGCCTTCCGAGGCGACCTCCGGACACTGGAGTCGTCGCAGAGTCGAGGAACCGAGGAGGATCCATGTCAACGCGCACCGTGATCATCGGAGGCGGCCTCGCCGGCGCCACCGCGGCCGAAGAGCTGCGCAAGCTCGGGTACGACGGCGCGATCGAGCTGCTGGCGGCCGAACGGCACCGGCCGTACGCGCGGCCGCCGCTCTCGAAGGGCTACCTCGCGGGGTCCGAGGAGCTGGAGGGCGTCTTCGTGCACCCTGAGGGGTGGGAGCTGGAGCACGGCGTCGTGCTCCGCACCGGCATCGAGGCACGGCGCATCGCAGGCCGCGTCGTCGAGCTCGCGGGAGGGGGCAGGCGCGTGGTCCTGATCGGATCCGGCTGGATCGGGCTCGAACTCGCCGCCGCCGCCCGCGGGTACGGCAACGAGGTGACCGTCGTGTCGCGGGATCGCACGCCACTGGCGACGGCGCTCGGGGAGGAGCTGGGTGAGATGTTCCGCGAGCTGCACGAGCAGAACGGGGTCGTGTTCCTCCCCGAGCGAGAGGTGGCCGAGATCGAGACCGACGGGGACGGGGGCGCCGCGGGCGTCAGGACCGGACACGAGACCGTTCCCGCCGACATCGTGCTCGTCGGCATCGGAGCCGTGCCCGACACCGCTGTCGCCGAAACCGCCGGGCTGCGGATCGACGGGGGGATCCTCGTCGACGAGCGCATGCGCACCTCCGCGCCGGACGTCTTCGCGGCCGGAGACGTGGCCAACCCGATGCACCCGGTCCTCGGCGCGCGCCTCAGGAGCGAGCACTGGGCCAATGCGATCGCGAGCGGCAAGGTGGCCGCCTCGAGCATGCTCGGGGGCGACGCGGTGCTCGATGACATCCCGTACTTCTACACGGACCAGTACGATCTCGGCATGGAGTACTCGGGATACGCTCCGCTGGCGAGCGACGCCGAGCTCGTGATCCGCGGTGATCGGGCCGCACGCGAGCTGATCGCCTTCTGGGGGTCGGACGGTCGTGTCGTGGCGGGAATGAACGTGAACGTCTGGGACGTGAACGAGGAGATCCAGCGTCTCATCCGAGACCGGGTCGCCGTGGACCGGGAGCGCCTCGCGGACCCGGCCGTCGAACTGGTGTCGCTCGTATGATCCGTCGCATCGGACGCCGTCGATTCGACTTCGAACGGCAGATCGCGGTCATGGCGGTCGTGAACCGCACACCGGACTCCTTCTCTGACAACGGGGCGACATTCGCACTCGATCGGGCCGTGGAAGCGGCGATCCGGGCGGCGGAGCTGGGGGCCGACTGGGTGGATGTCGGCGGCGTCCCGTTCGGTCGGGGTCCCTCGGTGTCGGTGGAGGAGGAGATCGACCGGGTCCTGCCCGTCATCGCCGCGATCACGGCGACCAGCGACGTCGTGGTGTCGGTCGACACCAACAGGGCCGAGGTCGCGGATGCCGCGATCGCAGCGGGCGCCGCAGTCATCAACGACACGAGCGGGCTCGGAGATCCGGACATGGCGGGTGTGATCGCGGCATCCGACGCGCACGTCGTCATCACGCACAGCGTCGGTCCACCGCGGGTAGAGAAGCCTCCGGCGCGCTTCGGCGACGTGGTGGGCGAGGTGCGACGGTTTCTCGACGACCGCGTCGAGCAGGCCGTCGAGGCGGGTATCCCACGAGACCGGATCATCGTCGATCCGGGGCACGATCTCGACAAGAACACCCTGCACTCGCTGGAGCTCACCCGCCGCCTGGGGGAGATCGCCGACATCGGGCTGCCCCTCCTCGTCGCGGTCTCGAACAAGGACTTCATCGGCGAGTCCATCGACCGGGAGCAGGGGCGCCGGCTCGCGGGATCGCTCGCCGCGATGGTGAGCTGCGTCGAACGCGGTGCCCGGATCGTGCGGATGCACGACGCCGAGGCCGCCGTCGACGCCGCGCGGATGGCGGAGGCCGTTCTCGGTTTCCGCGCTCCCGTCCGGCTCGAGCACAACACCCACCCGACGAGGAACGTATGAACGCGCGCATCGATCGCCTCTGGCCGCGGCCGAGCGAGGACCTCGGCGATGAGGAGCTCCTCGCCGCCTACCCGTTCCCGCACGGACGGAGCTGGCTCCGGATGAACTTCGTCACCAGCATCGACGGTGCCGCGACCCGGTCCGGTCGGTCCGGGGGCCTCGGCGACGACGCGGACCGCCGGGTATTCGACCTCCTGCGGCGGCCCGCCCACGCGGTGCTCGTCGCCGCCGGAACCGTCCGCATCGAGGGATACGAGGCGATGCGCCTCGACGACGAAGCCGTGGCCTGGCGCGTCGAACGCGGCCTCCCTCCGCACCCGGTCTTCGCGCTCGTCACCCGGAGCCTCGACCTCGACCCCGCGTCGCCGCTCTTCACGGACGCGCCCGTGCGCCCGATCGTCTACACCGTCGCGAGTGCACCCGGCCATCGCCGCGAGGCGCTGGACCCGGTGGCGGACGTGGTGGATGTCGGCGACCGGCAGGTGGATCTCGCCCGGCTCAGGAGCGACCTCGCGGCCCGCGGGTGCAGCAGGATCCACAGCGAGGGAGGCCCGAGTCTCTTCGGAGCGTTCCTCGAGGCGAAGGCCGTCGACGAGCTCTGCCTCACCGTCGCCCCCACGCTGGAGTCCGGGAGCGCGCGCCGGATCGCGCGGGCGCCCGATCCGGCTCCGACGGAGACGACCCTGGCCTCGGTGCTGCGAGCGGCCGACGAGCTCTTCCTCCGATACGTCCGTCGGTAGAGGGGGAACGGCTGGGCGCCGACCCCCGAGGTTCTGGGAAGATGGAGGCATGGAACGAAGGCCGGAGGGCGACGGGGGAAGCCGGCTCGGGGAGTACGCCCTCGCGGCGAGTCTCGCCGCGGTCGCCTGCGCGTTCGTGCCGGCGGTCGGGGACGTCGTCGTCGTCCCGCTGGCCGTGCTCGCGATCGTGCTCGCCCTCGTCGAGATCCGCCGCCACGAGTCGGGGCGAAAGGCCCGCGTCGGGCAGGCGACCGTCGGGGCCGTCCTCGCCGCGGTCATGCTGCTCGTCGTCTTCATGACCTTCGCGGCATCGCAGCTGCACGCGTGAGGAGGGTGGAGTGAGACGCATGAAACGGGTCGCCGTCGTGGTGCTCGAGGGAGCGAAGCCCCTCGACGTCGGAATCCCGGCGCAGGTGTTCGCCACCCGCGCGAGCATGCCCTACTCCGTGGACGTGTGCGGGGTGCACCCCGGTCCCATCGCGGGCGGCGACGGGCTGTCCTACCACGTCGCCCGCGGACTCGAGGCGCTCGACGGGGCGGACCTGGTCTTCGTGCCGGGGTATCGTCACCCTGATCGTGAGCCTCCTCCGGAGGAGCTCGCTCGCGCTCTCGTCCGGGCGCACGAGCGGGGAGCCCGACTCGCCGCCATCTCGACCGGGGCGTTCGCCCTCGCGGAGACGGGACTCCTCGACGGTCGGCGCGCGACGACCCACTGGCACTACTCGAAGATCCTCGCCGAGCGCTATCCCCGGATCCAGGTGGACGAGCGCGTGCTCTTCGTCGACGAGGGTTCCGTGCTGACCTCCGCCGGGGCGGCGTCCGGGATCGATCTCTGCCTGCACATCCTGCGTCAGGAGGACGGGATGGCCGTGGCGAACCACGCCGCCCGCCGGCTCGTCGCCGCGCCGTACCGGAGCGGCGGTCAGGCGCAGTACGTACCGCGGAGCGTGCCGGAGACGCACGGAGAGCGCTTCACCCAGACGAGGGAGTGGGCGCTTCGGCATCTCGGCGAGCCGATCACGATCGAGATCCTGGCGATGCACGCGCGCGTCTCCCCGCGCACGTTCTCGCGCAGGTTCCTCGACGAGACCGGGTACACCCCCATGCAGTGGATCATGCGAGCGCGGCTCGACCGCGCGCGCGAGATGCTCGAGGAGACCGACCTCGGCGTCGAGGAGATATCGGCGACCGTCGGTCTCGGCACCGCGACGAATCTGCGGCGCTACTTCCGGCGCGTGCTGGGGACGACTCCGACCGAGTACCGGCGCACGTTCTCGGAGTCGTGAGCACCGCGGAAGGCATCTTGGCAGTATCCATTCGAACAATGGCATTACAGCCACTCGCCCTGTTCGCGAGAGTGCGCCAGTCTGGATGCGGAAACCTCGTAACGTGCTTCTGAAAGGGAACGTGAATTCATGACCGGTCGTGTAGCAATCAATGGCTTCGGACGTATCGGGCGCGGTGTGCTCCGCGCCCTGCTCGCGCAGCAGAGCGATCTCGAGGTCGTGGCCATCAACGACCTCACCGACGGCGCGACCCTCGCGCACCTGCTGGAGTGGGACAGCGTCTACGGCAGGCTCGAGCGGGACATCTCGTTCGAGGACGGTGAGCTGCGCGTCGATGATCACCGCATCAAGGTGTTCGCCTCGGCCGACCCGGCCGCGCTGCCGTGGGGCGAGCTCGGCGTCGACGTCGTGCTCGAGTCGACCGGGCGCTTCACGAAGGCCGAGGACGCCCGCAAGCACCTCGAGGCCGGTGCCGGGCGGGTGCTCATCAGCGCTCCCGCGACCGGGGCGGATCTCACCGTCGTCTACGGCGTGAACGACGACCTCTACGATCCCGAGCAGCACCGCATCGTCTCGAACGCCTCGTGCACCACGAACGCGTTCGCCCCGCTCGCCGACGTGCTCGACAAGCTCGCCGGCGTCGAGCACGGCTTCATGACCACGGTGCACGCGTACACGCAGGATCAGAACCTCATCGACGGGCCGCACAAGGATCGGCGACGCGCCCGCGCGGCCGCGCTGAACATCGTGCCCACCACGACGGGAGCCGCGAAGGCGATCGGTCTCGTGCTGCCGCAGCTCGACGGCAAGCTCGAGGGCACGTCGATCCGCGTGCCCGTGCCGGTCGGCTCGATCGTCGAGCTCAACGCGACCGTGTCGCGCGACGTCACCCTCGACGAGGTGCTCGCCGCCTACCGCGCGGCCGCGGAGGAGGGACCGCTCAAGGACGTGCTCGAGTACTCGGAGGATCCGCTCGTGTCCTCCGACATCGTCGGCAACCCCCACTCGTCGATCTTCGACTCCGAGCTCACCCAGGCGGACGGCCGCTACGTGAAGGTCGTCTCCTGGTACGACAACGAGTGGGGCTTCTCGAACCGTGCGGCCCAGATGCTCGGGCGCCTCGCAGCGAGCTAGGGGCGCGGCTAGCGCGGTGACCGCGGGCGGAGCCTCCGCGCGAGAGCCGCGATCCCGCGCCATCCGAGCAGGAACACGCCCAGCGTGATCGTGGCGACGATGACGAACGGGAGCGCCGTCCCCGAGCCGGTGAGGGCTCGCAGGACCATCCCCATCGCGACCGTGCCGAGCCAGACCGGGACGCCGGATCTCAGGATCGCGAGCGGCCGTCTGAAGACGCCCGCCGCGATCCAGATCACGGCAAGACCGGCGAGGAACGGCCACGCGGTTTCGAGGAGCCCCGAAACGGAGGCCGGGCGCGCGTGATTGCTCCGGCCGAGACCCGCGAACAGCAGGATGAGCGCGGCGTCGAACCCGAGCGCGCCGAGCACGGCACCCGCCCGGAAGCGGGGCGCTTCGCCGCCGGTCATCGCGCCGCCTCGGTGTGCGCCGCGTCGACGACCGAGAGGACGGCGTCGTGCAGGTGCCCGTTCGTGGCGAGCGAGCTCCCGTTCCAGGCGCTCTCCTCGCCCGCGATGTCGGTGAACCGCCCGCCGGCCTCGCGCACGATGGGGACGAGCGCCGCGAGGTCGTAGGGCTTCACGTCGAACTCGGCCACGATGTCCACGAGACCCTCCGCGAGCAGCATGTACGACCACATGTCGCCGTAGGCCCGATCCCGCCACACCGCGCGGCTGAGCGAGATGAGCGGCTGCAGGTATCCGGCGAGGTCCCACTGCTCGATGCTCTGGAAGCTGAGGGACGCGTGCTCGAGCTCGCGGACACCCGAGACCTCGAGACGCCTGGGCGCCTCGCCGGCCTGCCGGCCCCAGGCTCCGCCCCCGAGCTCGGCCCACCAGTGCGAGCCGAAGGCGGGGGCCGAGACCACACCGACCGTCGGCACGCCCTCGACCTCCAGCGCGATGAGGGTCGCCCAGTTGGGGACTCCGCGCAGGAAGTTGGAGGTGCCGTCGATCGGATCGAGGATCCACCGCCGCTCACCGCGGTCGGACCGCCCCGACTCCTCGCCGAGGAAGCCGTCCTCGGGGCGCTCCTGCTCGATGCGGGCGCGCAGCGCGTCCTCGACCGCGCGGTCCGCATCGGTGACGAAGGTGCGGTCGGGTTTCGTCTCCACCGCCAGGTCCGCGGCCCGGAATCGGGGCAGCGAGATCGAGTCGGCCAACTCGGCGAGTTCGAGGGCGAAGGCGAGGTCGGCCGAGGGGGCGGGGAGCGGAGATGAGGCGGGCATGGCGACGCTTTCCGTGGACTGGGTGAGCTGCTTCCGGATACGAGAAAAGCCTGACACTGCGTGCCAGGCTTTTCAATCCGTACGCCCCCGGGGACTTGAACCCCGAACCCGCTGATTAAGAGTCAGCTGCTCTGCCAATTGAGCTAGAGGCGCTCGCCGCTCATCGAGCAACGGAACTACGTTAGCACGGCGGGGGAGGCGTTCCAAATCACCGTCGGATCCCGCGTATGTCGTGTCGAACGCCGCCCGCGAGCCGATCCCCGCCGAGCGGAGCGACTACTTCTTCGTCGCCTTCAGCTCGTGCTCGAACTCGATGTCCTGCTCCTGCATGGCGACGGTGGCCACCGCGAGCGCGAAGCCGGCGAGCCAGACGCCCCAGATGAGAAAACGGCGCCAGTCCTTGCGCATGTGCTGCGTGCGCCGCGCGGTGCCGACGGCTCCGGCTGCGGCTCCGATGACACCCGGGTTGGTGACGTACTTCCCGATCGACACGGTTCCTCCTCGGCCCTGCTGACGTGTGACTCAAGACTAGGGCGTGTCGGACGACGATGCACGGCCGCGCGGCATCCCTTGCGGAGAGCTGTGCGATACGCTAGTCGCATCGGCCCGGGGACCGGGCGAGGACTTTCGTGGCCTCATGACGGAGGCTGCCCGACGCGATCAAGGAGAGGCCACCATGGCGAAGCAGGAAACCGGGGCGCTGTTCGAGGAGAGCTCGCAGGGCGCGGTGAGCGCGGTGACGGCATTCGTCTTCATCCTGTCGCTCGTGCTGACGCTCGGGGGCTTCGTGCTGATGAGCTACGGGGTCAACCCCGAACTCGGTGCGGCCGAGGTGTGGACCTTCGCCGCGGGTCTGGCGGCGACCGTGATCGGCTTCGCGCTGCCCTTCAACATCCTCCCCGCGATCGGGAAGTAAGGCGATGAGCATGGCAGAGATCGACATCAAGCCGCGGAGCCGCGACGTCACGGACGGCATCGAGAAGGCGGCGGCGCGAGGCATGCTCCGTGCGGTCGGCATGGGGGACGAGGACTGGGACAAGCCCCAGATCGCCATCGCGAGCTCCTGGAACGACGTCACCCCCTGCAACCTGAGCCTCGACCGGCTCGCCCAGGGCGCCAAGGAGGGGGTGCACGCGGGTGGCGGCTACCCCCTGCAGTTCGGCACGATCTCCGTGTCCGACGGCATCTCCATGGGCCACGAGGGAATGCACTTCTCGCTCGTCTCGCGCGAGGTCATCACGGACTCCGTCGAGACCGTGATCATGGCCGAGCGCATGGACGGGTCCGTGCTGCTCGCGGGTTGCGACAAGTCGCTGCCCGGCATGCTCATGGCGGCGGCCCGACTCGACCTCGCCTCCGTGTTCCTGTACGCGGGATCCATCGCGCCCGGCTGGGTGAAACTCTCCGACGGCACCGAGAAGCAGGTCACCATCATCGACGCCTTCGAGGCCGTCGGAGCCTGCAAGGCCGGGACCATGAGCGAGGAGGACCTGAAGCGGGTCGAGTGCGCGATCGCCCCTGGCGAAGGCGCGTGCGGAGGCATGTACACCGCGAACACGATGGCCTGCGTCGCCGAGGCGCTCGGCATGAGCCTGCCGGGGTCGGCGGCCCCGCCGAGCGCGGATCGCCGTCGGGACTACTTCGCCCACCGGTCGGGCGAGGCCGTCGTGAACCTCCTGAAGCAGGGGATCACCTCCCGCGACATCCTCACGAAGAAGGCTTTCGAGAACGCGATCACGGTCGCGATGGTG
>JAPSIU010000001.1:0-8602 GCA_031178565.1 Leucobacter sp.
GGGGCTCACATACCGGGGCGGGGAGGAGGGGCGCAGTGCCGATCCTCCCCGCCCCATCTCTTGCGGGAGCCGCTACGCTCGCGGCTTCTCCACCATCTCGGTGGTCTCGATCTCGTCGCCGATCTGGATGTCGTTGTACTTGCCGAGGCCGATACCGGCTTCGAAGTCCGTCTTGACCTCGGTGACGTCGTCCTTGAAGCGACGCAGCGAATCGATCGCGAGTCCATCGGCGATCACGACGCCCTCGCGGATCACGCGCGCCTTGGCGTTGCGCGTGATGGTTCCGCTGCGGACGATGACACCCGCGATGTTGCCGAACTTGGACGAGCGGAACACCTCTCGGATCTCCGCCACACCCGACTGGACCTCCTCGTACTCGGGCTTGAGCATGCCCTTGAGCGAGTTCTCGATGTCGTCGAGCGCGTTGTAGATGACGTTGTAGAAGCGGATGTCGATGCCCTCGCGCGCAGCACGCTCGCGGGCCTTGACATCGGGACGCACGTTGAAGCCGATGACGATCGCGTTGTCGATCGTGGCGAGATCCACGTCGCTCTCCGTGATCGCGCCGACGCCGCGGTGCAGGATCCGCAGCTGGACCGAATCGTCCACCTCGATCTTCATCAGCGACTCCTCGAGCGCCTCGACGGCACCCGACACGTCACCCTTGATGATGAGGTTGAGCGACTCGACCTTGCCCTCTTCGAGCGCCTTCGTGAAGTCCTCGAGGCTGATGCGCTTGCGCGCCTTCGCCAGCTGCGCGTTGCGCTCGGCTGCCTCGCGCTTCTCGGCGATCTGGCGCGCGGTGCGATCCTCGGGAGTGACCAGGAAGGTGTCGCCGGCGCGCGGCACGGTCGACAGACCCTGCACGAGCACCGGACGCGAGGGCAGCGCCTCGACGACCTGATCGCCGTTCTCGTCGAGCATCGCACGCACACGTCCGTAGGCCGTTCCCGCGACGATCGCGTCGCCGACTCGCAGCGTGCCCGACTGGATCAGCACGGTCGCCACGGCACCACGACCCTTGTCGAGCTTCGCCTCGATCGCAACACCGCGCGCGTCCTTGTCGGGGTTCGCGCGGAGATCGAGACCCGCGTCCGCGGTCAGCAGCACGGCGTCGAGCAGTTCCGTGATACCGACGTCGTTCTTCGCCGAGACGTCGACGAACATCACGTCGCCGCCGTACTCCTCGGCCACGAGACCGAACTCGGTGAGCTGCTGGCGGACCTTCTGCGGGTTCGCGCCCTCCTTGTCGATCTTGTTGACCGCGACCACGATCGGCACGTTCGCCGACTGCGCGTGGTTCAGCGCCTCGATCGTCTGCGGCATGATCCCGTCGTCGGCCGCGACCACGAGGATCGCGATGTCGGTGACCTGCGCACCACGGGCACGCATGGCGGTGAACGCCTCGTGACCCGGGGTGTCGATGAAGGTCAGCGCGCGATCGATCCCGTCGTGCTCGGTGTGCACCTGGTACGCGCCGATGTGCTGGGTGATGCCGCCGGCCTCACCGCCGCCCACGTTCGCCTTGCGGATCGCGTCGAGCAGTCGGGTCTTACCGTGATCGACGTGACCCATGACCGTGACGACCGGGGGACGCGCGACGAGCACGTCGTCGTCTTCGTCCTCGAGTTCGGCATCGAGGTCGATGTCGAAGCCCTCGAGCAGCTCGCGATCCTCGTCCTCTGGCGAGACGACCTGGATCTTGTAGCCCAGCTCCTCGCCGAGGACCTGGAAGGTCGCCTCGTCGAGCGACTCCGTCGCCGTGGCCATCTCACCGAGGTGGAACAGCACCGTGACGAGGTTCGAGGCACTCGTGTTGATCTTGTCGGCGAAGTCCGAGAGCGACGCGCCGCGCCGCAGACGGATCGGGGTCGAGCCGTCGCCGCGGGGAACACTCACGCCGCCGAGCGACGGGGCCTCCCGCATCTCGAACTCTGCCCGCTTCGCCCGCTTCGACTTGCGAGCCTTGCTCTTGGAGCCGCCGCGGCCGAACGCGCCGGCGGTGCCGGCACCGCGCCCACCGCGACCGCGGCCGGCGAAACCGCCGCCGGGACGCGGTGCGCCGAAGCCGCCGCCGGCACCGGGAGCAGCGCCGCCGCCACCACCGGGACGGTTGAAACCGCCACCGCCACCACCCGGACGGCCACCCGGACGTCCGGGACCGGCGGGACGACCGGCACCGGCCGCACCGCCCTGAGGACGCGGCGAGGGCCGCGGGATGTTGCCGGGGTTCGGCCGTCCACCCGGGCGGGCCATGCCCTGGTTCGGGGCGAAGGGATTGTTGCCGGGCCGGGGCGGCCGGGGAATACCCATGCCCTGGCTCGAAGCGAAGGGATTGTTGCCGGGACGCGGGCCGGCGGGCTTCGGTGCGCCGGGCTTGGGGCCGGACTTCGCCGACGCCGACTTGGGAGCCGCGGGGCCCCCCTGCTTCTCCGTCTGATCCGCCGGAGCGGGGGTCTTCGGCTCGGGCTCCGGGGCCGGGGCGGGCTCCTCCGCCTTGGGTGCAGCCGGCTTCGGGCCCGGGCGCGGGCCGGCGGACTTCTTCGCCGAGGGCGCCTTCGCGCTTCCACCGGACGTCGTGTCGCCGCCTTCCGATGCGTCACCGCCCTTGGGCCTGGTCACGCCTTCCGCCTCAAGGGCGGCCTTGACCTTGCGCGCCACCGGGGGCGCGACGCTCGACGAGGACGCCTTGACGAACTCGCCCATATCTTTCAGCTTGGCCAGAACGACCTTGCTATCGACACCGATCTCCGCAGCGATCTCGTGTACGCGTGGGTTAGCCACTTTTCTCCTGTCTGGGTTCACGCCAGACAGGCGAGAACCACAATTATCGGACGGGTCTCATTGTGAGCCGCTCATTAGTTGTCCATAAGTGTTTTCAGCCTGTTCTCTATAGGGCCAGCATCGGGCTTCCCCGCTGCTTTGAGCGCACGCGAAAGGGATCCGCGCGACACCGCTTGATTCAGACACTGGGCCGTGGGATGCACCCACGCTCCACGCCCTGGAAGCACTGCGCGATCATCGGCAATCAGCCGCCCATCGCGCAGTACCACTCGAAGCATCTCTGCGCGCGATGCACGCTTGCGACACGCAACACAGGTCCGAACCGGATCCATCTTACCAGCTTCCTTCTTCCCCGTCTGCTCCGGATCTGTGCGCGGGATCCGAGTGCGCGCCTCGCACGAATCGCCGGCGGCGTTCCGCCCGCATTCTGCGCGCTGGAGGAGCGCTCAGAATACGGACGAAGCCGCGCCGGATGAGACCCGGCGCGGACGTAGCCCGATTCAGTCGTTCATGATCGAGTCCGGCTGGATGTCGATGATACGGACGTTCCACGTCAGGCTCCGCCTTCCGTGAAACGCGCGAAGATCGACAGCGAGCCCCACCAGTTCAGTCATTCATGATCGAGTCCGGCTGGATGTCGATCTTCGCGCCCGTCAGCTTCGCGGCGAGGCGGGCGTTCTGACCTTCCTTGCCGATCGCGAGCGACAGCTGGAAATCCGGCACGAGCGCGCGCACCTGCTTCAGGGACTCGTTCAGCATGAAGACGTCGGTCACCTTCGCGGGGGACAGCGCGTTGGCGACGAACTTCGGGAGCTCCGGCGAGTAGTCGACGATATCGATCTTCTCCTCGCCCAGCTCGCTCATCACCGCGCGCACGCGGCTGCCCATCTCACCGATGCAGGTGCCCTTGGCGTTGATCCCGGCCTGCTTCGCGCGCACCGCCACCTTGGTGCGGTGGCCCGCCTCGCGAGCGAGCGACACGATCTCGACGAGTCCGCCCGCGAGCTCAGGGACCTCCCGTTCGAACAGCTTGCGAACGAGGCCGGGGTGGGTTCGCGATACGACGACCTGCGGGCCCTTCAGCCCCTTGGACACGCTCGTCACGTAGACGCGCATCCGGGTTCCGTGCGAGTACTGCTCCCCCGGGACCTGCTCCTCAGGGGGAAGGATCGCCTCGAGCTCGCCGAGGTCGATGTGCACCATACGAGGATTCGGCCCCTGCTGCACGACGCCGGAGACGATCTGCCCCTCTTTGTCCTTGAACGTGCCGAGCACGGCATCGTCGGTGAGGTCTCGGAGACGCTGGTTGATGACCTGCTTCGCCGCGCTCGACGCGACACGGCCGAACTCGTCGGTCGTGATGTAGGCCTCGCCGATGATCTCTCCCTCGTCGTCGACCTCGGGCACCAGAACAGAGATCTCGCCGGTCTTCCGGTCGAGGGTGACGCGCACCTGGTCCTCGCGGGGAACGGAGATGTTCTGGTTCTCCGCGTGCCGCAGATAGGCGGACTGGATGGCCTGCTCGATGATTTCGGCGAGCTCCTCGAAGGGAATCTCCTTCTCGCGCTCAAGCCCGCGCAACATGGCAAGATCGATCTTCACCTTGAACTCCTCGTATTGAAATGTCTATTCAGATGTTCGCCCGCCGAAGCGGACCGATCACCCAGGATAACCCACCGGGACGGAGTCGGCATCAGGGTCGGGTTCGCGGGATCCCATCCGGCACGACCCCTCGGGGAGGGCGACGTGCACCGGGGTCACCCTCCCCGACTCGATGGCGAACCCGCGCCCCGGCGGAAAGTCGGCCCGCGCCACTCCGCCGAGCGATTCACGGAAGGGCGATTGACCGTCGCCCGCGTCGGGCTGCAGCGTGAGCCCCCATCGCGGTTGTCTCAGCGCTGCGATGAGGTCCCAGACCGCTCCCCCGTTTCCCTGCTCGAACTCGAACAGCACCAGAACGCTCGCGCGCCTCGCCGCCTTCGCGAGGGCGACGAGCGCGGGCAGCGCGTCGGTCCCCTCGGCATCCGCCGGACGCTCCACCACGATCACCCCGTGACCACCCGAGCCGGGGAAGGCCGGGTGACGAGGATCCTCGTCAGCACCGGAGGTCCCAGGGCCGAGAGCGACGACGAGCGCGCGTGCCGCGTCGCGCACCTCGTCCTCCCCGAACGCGACGCGGTCCCACTCCTCGGAGGCGCGCAGCCCGTCTGCCCCGAAGGTCAGCAGCCGTTTCTCGACAGCCGCACCCCTTCCGGATGCCCAGCGCGTCATCGCCTCGACGCAGGCGAGCGCGGCGGTGGAGACGCCCGAGCCGGCGGGGCCCGACACCACGGCCAGTCCGCTCGTCGGCATTCCCACGGGCTCGAGCGAGCTCGTGTCGATGCCGTAGGCCGGCCGATCCCGCACCGCACTCGGGAGATCGACGGCTCTGAGGATCTCAGGCGCGTTGCGGACCTCCGGTGCCGACCGCACGCCGCGTCGGCGCAGCGCCTCCGCGAGGTGCTCGAGCTCTTTCGCCTGCTCCGCGAGCTCTCCCCGTCCGCCGAGCAGAGCGAGCTGGATCTCCTCTGGCTCGCCCGCGAGCAGCATCCGCCCGGGAGGTCCCTCTTCGAGCGCGTCTCCCCCCACCCCGAGGTATGCGTAGTCGTGCGGGCTCGCCAGCCGCAGGACGAACCTCTGCTGGAGGCTGGACACCATCGTGGCCGGCACGGCGGAGGCCCGGTCGCTCGTCAGCACCACGTGGACGCCGACGGATCGTCCGGTCATCATGATCTCGCTCAGCATCTGCAACGGCGGGGCGGGACCCCCGATCGTCTCGGTGGCCTGCCGGAAGGCCCCGAAGCCGTCGATCAGAAGGACCACGCGCGGTTCGGCCTCCGCGCCGGGGCGGCGGCGGTAGGCAGCGAGTCCGCCGGCGCGCGTCGAGGCGTAGCGCGGACCGCGCTCGGCGATCAGTTCGAGCATCCTCCGCAGAATCCGTCTCACGAGCTCCATGTCGGAGAGCGGGGCCACGGTTCCCACGGTCGGCAGCGCGGAGATGACGTCGATCGCCCCGCCGGCGGCGTCGACCGCGTACACGTGCACCGGCCGCTCGACGGCGTCCAGGCTGAGCGACGCCGCGAGAGTGATGAGTGCGGTGGTCTTTCCGGTGCCTCCGGCGCCGACGAACGAGACGTTCCCGGCCTGTTCGAGGTCGACGGAGACCGCGCTCCGGCGCTGCGCTGCCGGCTCATCCCGGAGGCCGACCGCCGCGGCGTCACCACCGCCGACCCGGCCCGGTTTCGAGTGCGGCGCGCCTCGATCCGCGCCCGAATCGGAGAGCGCCGCCAGCGTCGCGAGGTCGAGCAGCTCCGGAAGCGGATCGAGCCACGGACGTCGCGGCGCCCTCAGTCGGGCCGACCGAGCGGCTCCGACGATCCCGTCGCGCAGCTGCTCGATGTCCCGGCTCGGCGTCATCGGTCGTCGGTACCGGGGCGGACTGTCGGGCGGGATGTGCCACGGCTCGCCTTCGGCGAAATCGAGCGGCCGTACCTCGATCCGCGGATCGGATCCGAGAGCCGACGCGCGACCGCCGAGGTATCCGGCCTGGAAGTGCCCGATCTTGCCCGGCCCGATCTTGACGGCGCCGCGGCCGGGGGTCTCCGCATCGAAGAAGGCGGCGTCCTTCACTCCGATGACATCCACGCTGTCCGCCTCATCGGCCATGCGCAGCGCGACGCGCAGATTGGTGTTCGCGCGGAGGTTGTCCCTGATGACGCCGGCGGGGCGCTGCGTCGCCATGATGAGGTGCAGACCGAGCGAACGGCCCCGCTGCGCGATGTCGACGACACCGTCGACGAACTCGGGGACCTCGCTGGACAGGGCGGCGAACTCGTCGATGACGATGACGAGCGCGGGAGGCGCGGCCGGATCGGATCTCCGCTCCATCGTGATCAGGTCCTTCGCTCCGTGGCGCGCGAGCAGTTCCTCCCGATAGCGCAGCTCGGCCCGCAGCGAGGTGAGCGCACGCCGTACGAGGCGGGGGCTCAGGTCGGTCACGAGTCCGACCGCGTGCGGCAGGTCGACGCACTCCGCGAACGCGGCCCCGCCCTTGTAGTCGATCAGCAGGAAGCTGAGCCTCTCGGGGCTGATGCCCGCTGCCAGGCTCATGATCCAGCTCTGCAGGAACTCCGATTTCCCGGCTCCGGTGGTGCCGCCGACGAGGGCGTGCGGGCCGTGTACGCGCAGATCCAGGGAGACGGGCCCGTCGGGTCCCTGCCCGATCACGGCGGCGAGCGCGAGCGGCATTCGCTCCATTCCCTTTCGCCAATTCGACGTGAGTGAGCCCGAGGATTCCCAGGCGCGCAGGATCGGATGCGATCCGCCGAGCAGATCCGTGGTGTGCAGTTCTCTCAGGTTCACCGATCGCGGCAGATCGCTCTCGTCGAGCACGCGCGCGCTCGCGTCCTCGACCGGCGCGAGCCCCCGCGCGAGTTCGAGTACGACGGGCGCTTCGATGTACTCGAGGCGCTGCAGCGGCACGGTCGTTCCCGTGCGGACGAAGCCGACTCTCCCTTGTGCCTCTCCCAACTCGACGAAGGTGCGGCAGGCCGCGGGCAGCGTGTCGGTGTCGCTGCTCACCCAGATGAAGTGGATCCCGACGTCCGGTCCCGATTCGGCGAGCGCGATGAGTCTCGATCGATCGACGAGGTCGTCGCGGAGTACGAGGACGACGACGGCAGGCGTGACGGGCAGCTCTGTCACTGCACCGCTCTGCGTGTCATCGTTGCGCGTCTCCGGTCCGAGATGCGAACGAACCGTCGCACGGCCTCGCTGAGCCGAGCGTCGTTCCTCGAGCAGGCCCTCGAGCGCGGCGGTGAGCCGAGCCGCGCCGGCCGTGTCGTCGGACAGCTGCTGCGCCGCAATCGGCGTCGTAACGGGATCGACGTGCGGCAGCCACTTCAGCCAGTTCCACTCTCCCGGCTGACCGGCGTGGCCCGCGCCCGTGCGGTCCCCGCCGCCGAAGCACGCGAGAACGAGCTCGGCGGGCGAGTGCAGGCCGACGAGCTGCAGCACGAGGGATCGCGCCATGCCGTCGGCCCACAGCCGCTCGCCGGTCACGCCGATCGACCCGCAGCGGTCGAAACGCTCGAGAACGGGGACCGGCCCGACCTCGCGAAAGTCGCGCTCGACTGCGAGCAACGCCTCCCACTGCTCACGGGCGGCTTCGCCGCGCGAGGGGAGGCGGACCTCGGTGCGACTGGGGAGCACTCCTGCGCCGAAACGGACGACGAGGAAGGTGCGGTGCTCGGGTCTGCGGATCCACAGCAGTCCATTGCGCTCCACGACGGCGTCGACGATCTCCGAGAGCGTCGGCGTCTCGGCTGCACGCACCCGGATCTCCCGGTCCCCGAGAGCGAGCAGATCGTGCCGTTCGGCGTCGAGCGTCTCGTCGAACCGCCTCAGCTCTCGGACAAGCCGGCGCCGTCGGCCCAGTCGGCCGTCGAGCCACGATCCGATCATCATCAGCGGCGAGAACACGACCATCAGCAGGCTCAGCGGGGACCGGGTCACTGCGTACATCGCCGCACCCATCATCGCGGGGGCGAGCATCGCGAGCACCGGCGCTCCGCTCGGTGCGGCGGGTGCGGGCGGAGTGGGAAGTTCTCGCTCGGAGACCGGGAAATACGGGGTGACGCGTGGCGCCCGAGTGTGCACGAAGCGGTGCGAGAGCCGCGGCGGCGGCACGGCGGGCGGACCGGGAGTAACACAACTGACGGCGTCGGGCTGCGACATCGTCCGCGTGGCGTGCCCGTCTGCCGACGATGCCGAAGCGTTG
>JAPSIU010000001.1:8612-39849 GCA_031178565.1 Leucobacter sp.
CGCAGCTCGACATCGCCGAGGCGCGCTGTACAGGCTCCGATGATTCGATATTCGGAGATCGATTCGCCTCCGATGATGACGCCGTTCGCCGATCCGAGATCCCGTAGCACCAGATCCGCGTCGACGTCGATGACGGCGTGGCGCCTCGAGACGCTGGTGTCGCTCAGGTGGACGCGGCACGTCCGGTCGCGCCCGATGAGATTGGTTCCGGCGACGAGGCTGTAACGCGCTCCCTCCTGCGTACCGGTGAGCACCTCGACGTAGCCCGCGATCTCGACCAGTCGTTCACCGGTGCTGTGCGGCCCGAACTCGGTGATCGGCTCGACGATCCAACCCGACTGCAAGCCGGACGCGGCGATCGGCGAGGCCGGGTCGAGCACGATCGGGGAAGCATTCGCCCGCGGTCGGCCGAGGAGGGTCACGGGGGCGGTGCGATGCGATGCGGTCCTCTCGAGATGAGGATCGCCGCTCACGCCGGCCCGGATCAGGGCCCGCGCCGTGTCGGACACTGTCGCGGTGACGTCGCAGGAGATCGTGACATCGCGGGTGTCGCCTCGAGGCAGCGACAGGGTCACTCGGAGCTTCACGCTTCACCCCCGCCGTCCGGTTATCGCGGCGTCAGTCACCCGACTGCTCCTGCTCGCGGCGTCACAGTTCTTCATCGAACGCGTTCGGCTCGTCGACATACCGCTCCCAATTCGTCACGGTGTTGTGCGCGGAGCAGGTGCTCGCGACCTCGAGGACCATGCCTGAACTGGACGCTCTGAACGCAAGCTCAGCACCGTCTTCTCGGTCGGCACGGAAGTACTGTTCATCTGGAGACGGTTCTGACCATACATCCGTGGCAGTCCAACCTTCGGACTCCCAGAACGTCCGCACTCGATCTGCAACCGCTGCGGGGTCACCCACGGCAGCCTTGTTCCGCAGGGAGACATCCAGCCGTCCTGCGCCGTGTTCGCCACACTCAAGCGGGAGCAGAGAGGCCAGCGCGCCCTCTCGCTCCGCCTGCGGTCCGTTCCAAATAACTTCAGGGACACCTGCACCGCCCCAGTACCACCCCTCCGAAACTCCGCTTACCGCGATCGACGCGTCGAGTCGGTCTTCCACCCACGCGCGCTGCTCTTCCAGCGTCTCATTACTGATCACTTCAGACGTCGATACCACCGGCACCTCCCGCACGCATCCTCCTGTTCCCAACATGACGACGAGAACCACCGCCATCGCCGCGACTCTTGCTTTCGTGATCCGCATCCGCATATCCTCTCGGTTCATCGGCACTCGACGCGTATCGGTGTCAGATGCTCGACCGAGGAGATCACCTGGACGCATCGCCCTCCGACCGGGGTGAACGAGCCCTCCAACCGCACGTCGATCCGCTCGGTCGTGATCTTCGCGACGGCATCTAAAGATTCCGTCCTCGCATCGAGGTATCCGCTTCCCCGGGACGCCGAAGCGCCCAGAAGATCCGAGCTATCTCCTGAGCCGAGGGTGGAGTGCCCGTCGGTCCCTCTCAGACCCCGCTCCGGATCGCCCTCCGACGAGAACGAGAGGGCTCCCGCGTAGACGGGGCTCAGAGCGTGCACCTCGAACGGCGCCGTGGCGTGCGGATTGGGCTGACCCCGCCCCGCGACCCCCGCACCGAGCGGCGCGAGGTGGTCACGGGAGGCGTGGGTGGTGTAGATCGCTTTCTGCTCCGCGGTCAGATTCCTGACATTGAGGTCGGCGAAGGACCTCACCGTCTGCCTGTCGATGCCGGCGGAGCCGAGCATCGTGAGCGTGTGGACCGGTCGCTCCGACAGCGTCAGCGCGATCGTCGCGAGTGTGGTGCCGTACGAGTGGGCGAGTACATTGACGACGGGCACGCTGTGCGAACCGGCGCCGCGGGCGGCCTGCGCTCCGTCGAGCTCGGCGGCGAAACGGCCGGCCCCTCTCCGAGCGGATTCGGGGCCCAGCACCTCCCAGAGATCGTCGTGTGGCGGCGCCGGGGTATCGTAGCCGAGCCAGGCGACGACAGCGTTCGTATCGTTGAACCCGGGAACGTTTCCCTGCGCCGCGTAGAGCTTCCGGCTCGCGGCGTCCCATCCCTCGAGCCCGCGGTGCGCGTCGTTGTCCATTCCGGGAACAGCCCAGGTCGTGTGGGAGGCGCTATCGAGGTCCCCGTAACCGACCGCGGCCCTCGGCACTTCACTGCTCAGGTCGAGCGCTACCAGCTGAATCGGGGGATTGGCTATTCGTTGAGATGCCTCCCGATCCAGGATCCGCTGCACCCTCGCGAGAAGCTCGAGCTGATCCCCGTCGAGGCCCTGCGGGTGTTCGCGGTAAAAGTCCATGAGACGCCGATTCGCCTCGTCCCGGGCCTCGAACGGGAGGCCGGGGAGGTTCCCGATCACCCACGGCACCTGGTCGATGAGTTCCTGACGTTCCGCGTCTGCGAGCACCGCCCACGCCGCAGCCACCTCCTCGGGATCGGGCGGGGCATCCCAGATTCCGGCCCCGGATCGAGAACCGATGAGTCGGGTCAGCAGCGGGTGATCCGTATGCGGCCGAACCGCTGCCGCCTCGACACCGCCGAGTTCCCCTGAGACCGCGAGCCCGATCGTGCGCAGCTGGGCCGCCGAGCCCTCTCCGCTCAGCGTGATGAGTTGACCGATGGCGGTGTCTCCGAGCGCGCAGACGAGTCGGAATTCGGCACTCCTCCGCTCCGACACCAGACTCGACCACCTCCGCTTCGCAGCGCTCACTCCCTCGATCGCATCCCGCCAACGCGAAGCCGCGAGGAGCCACCGGTCCTCGTAGGCCGAGCGAACAGTCCGCAATGCCGCGTCCCGCTCGGAGGAGCCGAGCTCATCCGCACCGGCGCCGAGCACGGGTTCCGGCATCACGCCCGGCGCACCCTCGTCCCACGCGTACCTCGCCGGCACCCGGATCAACGCGGCGATCTCCTCGATCGCGTTCGACCGCGTGCGGATCTCCGAGAGGTGCTCGTTCACCTCGCGAGCCAGCCTCGCCGCATCGCCGTGAATCCGCTCCAGGTCCGCCGCATAGCCGTCGAACGCGTCCTTCGACGCCCCCGCGGTCTGCTGCAGCGTCGCCGCCCCAGGCATCAGGCGCTCCGCCAGCTTTCCCGCGATGTTCGACAGTCCGTCGCTGCTGAGGTCCCCCAGACGAAGGTTCGCGTGCCGCACCAGCAGCAAGTAGCTGCGACAGTTGTCATCGATGTTCCGGAGGTAAGCGGCCACCGCTCGCACCTCGCTGTCGCTCCCCGCGACGGGGGAGTCGCTCCCGAGCACGTCGTCCGCGCCCGGGGGAACGTAGATTCCCGTCATGATCATCAACCGCCGGGGTGACCGGCGGAGAGCGACTCCGCGATCCGTCGGTCGAGCGCCGTGCTCGACTCCATCGCGTCAGCGACCGCGCGGCCCGCACCCCTGCCGGCGTCGGCGAGCGCGAGCCCGGCGGCCTCGACTCCGGAGAGGAACGCCGCCACGTCATCGCCGATTCCGGTCAGACTCGGAAGCTCGGCCCTCGGCGGCTCGCCGTTCCCGTCGGTCATCGCTTCGGAGGCCGTGGCCAGGGCGGACACGACGTCGCCGAGAACGTCGTCGCTCAGGGTGATGCGCCCAGTCATCTCGTCCGCCTTCCTGCAAGCCCCGGACCGGAGGGAGTGTGCGCGGCCCTCATCCCACTAGCGGGGGACGCGAGATAGAGGACCGCGCACGGTTCGGGGGCGTCACGGACGGCCCCGTCTGAGGAGTGCCGGAGCACTCGGCTTCGACGCGATTCGCCTCAGTGGATCCGGGCGGCGATCTGCGCGTCCATGTCTCGGAGGGCGTTGGCGGTCTGCGTCAAGAAGTTCTGGATCTCGGTGAGCTTCGCCACGACGGTGTTGGCACTCGTCGTGTACTCGCCGAAGGCGTTGTTGAACTTGGTCGAGGCCTGATCCGTCACGAAGCCCGATGCGACGAGCTGATTGATGGTGGTCTGCATGCCCTGCAGCTTCTGCGTGATCTCATCGCGGTTCAAGCCGAGCTGAGCTGCCGCCTGCTCCATCTCGGCGTACGAGACGGTGATGTTCGCCATGGTGCTCCCCTATCGTCGAAGCGCGAAGAGCCCCTGTCCGCGCAATGGTGTGAACCCGCCGACCGGAATGATCGGCGACTGATGACAGCTAACAGGAATACGCACAGTAGAAACAACCGACTTTTCTCAAATGTGGATAACTTTTTCATAGAGATTGATATGTCCACACTGTTCACGGAAGACGCGTTCCACCTCGAGCACACGAAAAAACCCGGTCACCCATCGAATGGGTGACCGGGCCCTTCGCGGAACGCTACGCGCCGAACAGCGCGGGCACCTCCGTCAGAGAGACCTTCTCGCGGGTCCCCGCCGCACGGTCCCAGACCTCCGCGAATCCCTCGGCGGCGTCTCTGCCGACGACGACGACCCGCGGAACCCCGAGCAGCTCCGCGTCGCCGAACTTCACGCCGGGCGACACCTTCGGACGATCGTCGAAGAGGACGTCGATGCCCGCAGCATTCAGTTCGGAGGCGAGCGACCCCGCGATCTCGAAGATCGAAGCATCCTTGCCCGTTGCGACCACGTGGACGTCGAACGGGGCGATGGCCGCGGGCCAGATCAGCCCACGGTCGTCGTGATGCAGTTCCGCGAGGATGGCCATGATCCGGGTGACGCCGATCCCGTACGATCCCATCGTCACGGTCACCAGCTTGCCGTTCTCGTCGAGCACCTTCAGCCCGAGTGCCTCGGCGTACTTCCGTCCGAGCTGGAACACGTGCCCGATCTCCATCCCGCGCGCGGTCTCGATGGGTCCGGATCCGTCGGGCGCCGGATCCCCGTCACGCACGGTCGCGATGTCCGCGACGCCGTCGGCCTCGAAATCGCGTCCTGCCACGAGGTAGGCGACGTGCTTCTCATCCTCAGCCGCCCCGGTCACCCAGGAGGTGCCGGGAACGACGCGCGGGTCGAGCAGATAGCGGATCCCGCTGCTTCCCTCGAGCCCCAGGACGGCCTCGCCCTGCAGCACCGGCCCGATGTACCCGCGCACGAGCGCCGGGTGCTTCTCGAAATCGGCCGCGGTCGCGGGTTCGACCTCGCATCCGGGGAAGGCGACCTCGGCGCGCTTCATGTCGGCGTCGCGATCGCCGGGAATGCCGACCACCACGATCTCGCGCGCGCCGTCGACCGAGGTGACCGCGAGCACGATGTTCTTCAGCGTGTCCGAGGCCTCCCGCGAGCGGCCGTCCTCGCGCGGGAGCACGGCGTTGGTGTGCTCGACGAGCGTCTCGATCGTCGGCGTCTCGGGAGAGTCGTACACCACCGCGGAGGGCAGCCCATCGAAGGGCATCGGATCCGGGACCGGCGTGGCGTAGGCCTCGACGTTGGCCGCGTATCCGCCGGCCGAGCGCACGAAGGTGTCCTCGCCGATCTCGGTGGGCAGCAGGAACTCCTCGCTTCGGGATCCTCCCATCGCCCCCGCATCGGCCGAGACGATCACGTACTCGAGTCCGAGGCGCTGGAAGATGCGCTCGTAGGCGTCGCGCTGGCGCTGGTAGCTCGCATCCAGCCCCTCGTCCGAGACGTCGAAGGAGTAGGCGTCCTTCATCGTGAACTCGCGTCCGCGGAGCAGGCCGGCCCGCGGGCGGGCCTCATCCCGGTACTTGTCCTGGATCTGGTACAGGCTCAGCGGCAGATCCTTGTAGGAGGAGACGATGTCCTTCACCATGAGGGTGAACACCTCCTCGTGCGTCGGCGCGAGCAGATAGTCGGCGCCGTGGCGGTCCTGCAGGCGGAAGAGCGCGTCGCCGTACTCCTCCCAGCGCCCGGTCGCCTCGTACGGTTCGCGCGGCAGCAGCGCGGGGAAGTGGACCTCGTGCGCACCGGCGGCGGCCATCTCCTCGCGGATGATCTGCTCCAGCTTGCTCTTCACCCGCAGCCCGAGCGGCATCCAGCCGAACACGCCGGGGGCCTGACGACGGATGTATCCCGCGCGCACCAGCAGCCTGTGGCTGGCCACCTCGGCGTCGGCGGGATCCTCGCGGAGGGTCTTCAGGAAGTAGTTGCTGAGCCGTGTAATCACCCCACCATCGTAGCCGCGCTTCGTCGCGATTCCGCCCCCGAGCGCGTCACCGCGCCCCGTAGGCTGGATCCATGTTCGCCCGCCGCCTGCGCTGGGTCGCGCCGGTCCTGGTGCTCGGGATCGCCGCGGTCCTGCGGTTCTGGGCGCTCGGGCGACCCGACGCGCTGGTCTTCGACGAGCTCTACTACGTTCGAGACGCCATCAGCCAGCTGACGTACGGCTATCCGACCGTCTGGCCCGACAGTGAGCCGGGCATGGCTGGCGGGCGGGCCACCGCGTTCACGGGCGACGCCTCGAACGCCGTGCACCCCCCGCTCGGCAAATGGCTCATCGGGCTCGGGATCCTGGTCTTCGGACCGGACAGCGGCTGGGGCTGGCGCAGCGCGGTCGCGGCGGCGGGCGTGGCGACGGTCGGTGTCACGATGCGCCTCGGCTGGCTCCTCACGCGCAGCCTCGTCATCGCCTGCATGGCGGGGCTGCTGCTGGCGGTCGACGGCGTGCACGTCGTGCTCACGAGGGTGGGGCTGCTCGACGGCTTCCTCACGCTCGCCGTCGCGCTCGGCGCGCTCTTCGTGTGGCGGGATCATGAGCAGGTCTCGGAGCAGTGGCGGGATCGACAGCGCGGTGAGCGGACCCCGATCCTCTGGCGCAGGCCCTGGCTCGTGGCAGCAGGCGCGACATTCGGAGCCGCGGCCGCGATCAAGTGGTCGGGGCTCTATCCGCTCGCGTTCTTCCTGGTCCTCGTGACGATCCGCGACCTGCTGATCCGGCACCGGATCCACCGCCGCACGAGCGGCACCGCGCACCGTCGGAGGACGGGGCCCGCAGCCCAGTCGCTCGCGCAGGCCGCCGTCACGGGGGCGCTCGCGCTCCCGGCTGCGGCGCTCGTGTACCTCGCGAGCTGGACCGGGTGGATCGCGAGCTCCGGCGGCTGGGGGCGCGAGCCCGGAACCCCGTGGCCGGTCTCCTTGGCCCGCTATCACGCCGAGATGCTCGACTGGCACAGCACGCTGTCGGCGCCCCACCCCTACCAGTCCCACCCGATCACCTGGCCGCTCGCGCTCCGGCCCACCGCGATGCACGAGATCCGCTGGGAGTCCGGTTGCCCGTGGAGCACCGGCTGCGTCTCGGGGATCTCCCCCCTGCCGAACCCGCTGGTGACCTGGGGAGGCGTCGCCGCGCTGCTGATACTCGCGTGGCTCGTCGCCCGGGCGCTCGTTCGAGCGCTCGGGAAGCGCGACGGCGGGCTCTTGGCGAGTCCGGTCATCGCCGCATCCGTCTTCGTGCTCACCGGGTATCTGTCGGGTTGGCTGCCGTGGATGCTCATCCTCTCCCGCTCCGCCGTGTTCCAGTTCTACGCGGTCGTGCTCACCCCGTTCTCGGCGCTCGCACTGGCGCTGCTGCTCGGGATGCTGTGCGGGATCCCGATCCGCTCCGATCGCGCGGGGAGCGCAGGCCTGCGCCTGGATCCCGATCCCGTCGTCGTGCAGAGCAGACGGGCCGCCGTGGCGCTGTTCCTCGCGTTCGCCGTCACTCTGGCGGTCCTGTTCTTCCCCGTGTGGTCCGGTGTCCCCGTCGCGGAGTGGTTCTGGCGCGTGCACCTGTGGCTGCCCGGGTGGGCGTGACCCGCGCTACAGCAGCCGTCTGGAGAGCGCCCAGGCGGTGAGCTCGTGCCGATTCGACAGTTGCAGCTTGCGCAGCACGTTGGAGACGTGCGTTTCGACGGTCTTGATCGAGAGGTAGAGTTCCGCGGCGACCTCCTTGTAGGCGTACCCTCGGGCGATCATCCGCATGACCTCCTGCTCTCGGGCGGAGAGGCGGTCGAGCTCGTCGTCCGCCGCCGCCGTCTCTCCCAGCCCGGCCCCGAACGCGTCGAGCACGAAACCCGCGAGCCGGGGCGAGAACACGGCGTCTCCCCCGTGCACGCGGACGACCGCCGCCGTGACCTCCGCCCCCGATGCGGTCTTCGTGAGATACCCCCTCGCGCCCGCGCGGATCACACTCACCACGTCGTCGGCCGCGTCGGAGACGCTGAGCGCGAGGAACCGCGTGGCCCGCGCCTCGGGTTCGCTCGCGAGGCGCTGGAGCACCTCGGCGCCGCCCCCGCCGGATCCGCCCGGCAGGTGCACGTCGAGCAGCACCGCATCGGGGCGGAGGGCGGCGATCGTCTCGACGGCCTCGTCGACGGACGCCGCCTCTCCGACGACCTCCAACTCGCCGCCGAGTTCGGCGCGCAGACCCGTCCGGAAGATCTGATGGTCGTCGACGATCACCACGCGGATCGGCGTCTCCATCGATCCGTCTCCCTCCGTTGTCGTGCTCATGAGCTCTCGCCTCCCGGTCGGCCGCGCCCGCCGCCTCCGCGGCTCTGCTCGCCGCTGCGACGCTGTTCGTCCTCGTCTTCGCCGGTCTCGATCCGCGGGATCGTCAAACGCACGGACGTGCCTCTCCCGCCCGGGCCGGTGACCACACGCGCGGCGCCGCCCGCGCGTGCCATCCGCCCGAGAATCGACTCGCGCACGCCCATGCGGCCTTCCGGGAGCGAGTCGGGGTCGAGGCCGGGCCCTCGATCGGTGATATCGATCGCCGCCGCCTCGGGCGTCAGCTCGACGTACACCGTCACGTCGCCGCCGGCGTGACGGGCGGCGTTCAGCATCGCCTCGCGCGCCGCCGCGACGATCGCCTCGGGCGCCGCCGCGTCCTCCCCCGTTCCGACCGCCACGATCTCGAAGCGCACCGGATGATCCGTTTCGAGCGCGGCCGCGTGGGCGCGCAGGGCGACGTCGACGGCCTCGCTCTGCCGCGGCGGCGCTCCATCGGCCGCGCGGAACAGCCACTCCCGCAGTTCGCGCTCCTGGCTCCTCGCGAGCCTCGCGACCTCGCTGCCCGGGTCCGAGCGCTGCTGGATCAGGGAGAGCGTCTGCAGCACGGAGTCGTGCAGATGCGCGGCGATCTCCGCGCGCTCCGACTCGCGGGCTCGTCCGGCGCGCTCGGCGATGAGCTCGCGGTTGAGGCGGAGCAGCCAGGGAGCGACGGCGAGCGCCACCCCCGCCAGCACTGAGACCGCTGCCGCGATCACCGTCCACGCACTCGGCTCTCGCGAGGTGACGAAGAACATGAGCACACCGGCTGCGACGAGGGCCAGTGCTCCGAGCACACGGGGAACCTGGTTGCGGTCGGGTCGGTCGCGATCCGCGATCTGCCACCAGGTCAATCCGACACCCACGAGCACCGCCATCGCGGGAAGGATCAGTTCCAGATTGACGTGCGTGCCGAGGCGCACGAGCACGAGGCCGATCCCCGCGATCAGGAGGCACGCTCCGAGCAGCAGTTCGGCGACCGGCCATCGGAAACGCGGGGCGCGCTGCTCTCCGGCCGCGGGTTCGCCGCGTTCCGGGAGCGACCCGCGTCCCCGGTCCGGCCCGCGTCCCCGGTCCGGCCCGGGCCCCGGAGCCGGCGGCGCATCGGGGGCGGCAGCCGGGTCGGGCATGCGCGAGTACGGCGAGGCGGGAGGCGGCACGGGGGCGGCAGCCGGGGCCGACGTCGCCGCCGCGGGCCGCGTCAACGCCCGGCGCAGGGGGACGATCCCCTCCGTCTCGCCCTCGGGGGGCACGGTCGCCCACAGCCACAGGTACAGCAGCGCGCCCGCGCCGCCGAAGAGCGTCAGCACGAGCATCCCGATGCGCACGGCGCCGACGGGCAGCCCGAGGTGATGCGCGAGCCCGGCGCACACCCCCGCGAGCACACGGTCGTCGTGTGCGCGTGCCAGGGGTGAGCGGTCCATGCTCCCATCCAAGCACCAGCCGCCGACATCGAGGGCCCTCGGGGCTCGAGTTCAGGGGCGAGTCAGGGGAAACCCCGATGGCCGCTGTCGGCGGTCTCCACCAGACTCGAGGCATGGACACGACATCTCACGACGGAACCGCGACTTCCGACACCCCCTCGCCTCCTCCGGGAAGCGGCGTCTTCACCTGGATCCGCAACCTCGGAATCGTGCGCGGAGACGACCGCTGGTTCACCGGCGTCGCCGGCGGCATCGCGGCGAAGGCGGGAATCGACCCGCTCATCGTGCGCGGCGTCTTCGTGGTGCTGGCGCTGCTCGGAGGCCCCGGGATCCTGCTCTACCTCGTCGGCTGGCTGCTGCTGCCGGATCGGAGCGGCCGGATCCACGTGGAGGAGATCATCCGGGGGCGAGCCGAGACCGGAGTGCTGGTCACCGCCATCGTCCTGACCGCGGTGGTCATCGTTCCGGCGGCCCTCGGCGCGCTGCTTCCGGCGGTCGCGGCGTTCCCCGCGTTCAGCGTCTGGAGCTGGGACCTCTGGAGCGTCGTGGGAGTGCCGGGATGGGTGACGAGCACCGTCGCCTGGCTGTGCTGGATCGCGATCCTGGTCCTCGGCTTCCTGTGGGTGCGCAAGATGCTCCTGGAGCGCGGCCGCAAGCGGCGAGCGGCGGCGGGCGGCGAGCCTGGTGAGACCCATGCGGCCGCCGGGTCGACCGCGGCCTTCGGAACGACGACCGCCGCCGCACCCCCCACTGCCAGAACGACCGCCGCCGGCGGATCGGCTCCCGCCGGCGGATCGGCTCCCACCGACGGCCCGGCTCCCGCCGACGGCCCGCCTCCCGCCGGCGCCGATGCCGGGACGACGGACGACCGAGGCCGACGAACCGCCGAGCAGGCCTCCGACTGGGGTCAGCGGGTCGGTGAGCAGGCCGCACGATGGGGTGAGGACGTCGGCAGACGGACCGACGAGTGGAGCGCCCGTTACACCGAGCATCACGAGGCCCACAGGCTGGGGGCCGGCCACGTGGTCATCACCCTCGCCCTCGCGCTGCTCGCCGCGGGCCTTACCGCGCTCTGGGTGCTCAGCACCGGGGTGTCGGGCACCGATGCGCTGGGCACGTCTCGAACGGAGGGCGCGGCACCTGCGCTCATCGCCGCCCTGATCGCCGCCCTGGCGGTCCTCGCGCTCTCCCTGATCGTCGTCGGCGTTCGCGGGCGGCACACCGGCTGGGTCGGCTTCCTCGCGGCGTGCGGGGTCATCGCCCTGCTCTTCACCGCGATTCTGCCGTGGGGGGCGCGCTTCCAGCCCTTCGGCAACGCGCTCGTGACCGGAGCCGGCTCGCCCGGAACGGTGGTCGTGGGGGGCAGTGTGCACGTCGATCTGCGCGACCTCGACGGACGCGCCGGGTCGGAGGACCGCGCGGACGGCGACCTCGTCGTGTGGCAGCTCGCGGGAAACACGACCGTCACCCTGCCGGAGAGGGCTCCCGCCGCGGTCGATGTGCGGGTGCTCGCCGGCAACATCACCGAGCGGGGCACCGAGGCCGACGGACTGCGGATGACCGGGCCGTTCCTCGTGAGGAGCACCGGCGCGAACCTGGAATCCGCGACGGGAGCCGCCGCGGAGGATGCGACGAAGGTGACAGTCTACCTGCTCGCCGGCAACGTACGGGTCATCGGAGGCGATGGATCCGAGTGGGATCGAACGGCCGAACCCGACGCCGGCGACCGGGAGCAGCGGGCCGAGGAGGAACAGCAGCGCCTCGAAGACGAGCTGAGGAGGATCGAGTGGGAGCTCGAGGAACCCGATCTGAGTCGTAACGAGCAGAGAAGTCTCGAGGCCGACCGCGCCGAACTTCGCGAGAGCATCCGAGAACTGGAAGAGGAGATGGCACGATGAGCACGGATCACTACCCGTCGGAATCCGAACAGCCCGAGCGGAAGCCCTCGGTCGACGACTCCCGCGTGCCCCTCGTGCCACCGACGCCGGCACCCGCACCTGCACCGACGCCCGCACCCGCACCGACGCCCGCGTCGGCTGCGGCACCCGCAGACTCCGGCGCGTTCCCCGACAGCCCGGAGCCGGCAGCCCGTGACACTGCTGGAACGCCGGTCTCGGGCCGCCCGCCGCACGGACCATCCGCACTGAGCCGCCCGGCGGGGCCGCGTACGGGACCCATCGTGTGGGGAGCGCTCATCCTGGCGTTCTGCGGGTACGTCGCCCAGCGCACCTTCGCGCCGCGAGACCTCGACACCGCGGGATGGATCACGGTCACGACCATCGGGCTGGGGGTGCTGCTGCTCGCGGTCGGCACGGCCGTCGTGATCCGCAACCGCCGCCGCTGATAGCGCCGGCTCCTCGGAGGGCTCCGTTACGCCTGCACCCGCGGAATCTCACGCGTCTGCGCCGAGATCCAGTGGAGAGGGATCTGGATCGCGACCCTCGTGCCGCCGCGCTCGTCGGGGCCCCACGTGATCGAACCGCCGAGCTCGCCCTCGATGAGGGTGCGCACGATCTGAGTGCCGAGCCCGTCCCCGACCGTGCCGCCGGGGAGCCCCGTGCCCGTGTCGATGACCTCGACCGCGAGCCGCTCCTCGGTCCGGTCGGCGCGCACGAAGACCTCGCCCTCACGGCCCGCGAGCCCGTGTTCGACCGCGTTCGTCACGATCTCCGTGAGCGCGAGCGCGAGCGGCGTCGCGTACTCGGAGGGCAGTTCGCCGAACAGGCCCTCCTTGCGCGGGTGGACCGTCGTGTTGTGCAGGCTCGCGACCTCGGCGGCGAGCCCGATCACGCGGTCGAACACGACGTCGAAGTCGACGATCTGCGACAGCCCGGCCGACAGCGTGTCGTGGACGACCGCGATCGCCGCGACCCGGCGCATCGCCTGTCCGAGCACCTGCTTCGCCTCTTCGCTCCGCGCCCGGCGCGCCTGCACTCGCAGGAGCGAGGCCACCGTCTGCAGATTGTTCTTCACGCGGTGGTGGATCTCGCGGATCGTCGCGTCCTTCGTGATCAGCTCCTGAGCCTGCTGCCGCAGCTCCGTGACGTCACGCGTCAGCACGACGCCCCCGACCCGCGCGCCGTCTCGGATCACCGGGATGGAGCGCAGTGTGATCGTGCGCCCCCGGGCTTCGATCTCGACCCGCTTCGCGACCTTGGCCTGCGCGATGAGCGGGAGCGACTCGTTGGTGTCGAACTGGCCCTTCACGACCTCGGCGATCACCTCGCTGAAGTTGTCGCCCTCGATCTCGTCCCGGCGTCCGAGCATGTTGAAGGTCGTCTGCGTGTTGGGGCTTGCGAAGGTGGCGATGCCCTCGAGACCGACCCGCACGAGCCCGTCGGAGGCCCGCGGAGCCCCCTGCTCGCCGCCGCGGGTATTGCCCGGGACGGGAAAGAGCCCGTTCTGGATCATGCCGAACAGGTCCTCGGCGACCTCGCGGAACGCCGCTCCGATCCGCGAGGCCTTCTGCGTGTCGGCGACGCTCGTGTGCACCGTGACGACGGCGAAGGGGCCGTGCACGTGACCCTGGTCATCGATGCGGCTCACCGAGTATGCGGCGAGGCGCATGGGGTTCTCCTCGTACCAGGCTGGAGAGGTCGATACGACGGGCCGGCCCGTCTCCATCGCCTCGTCCACCAGCTCGCGCCAGTCCGAGCGCAGGAAGTCGCCGATGACGTCGCGGTAGAACAGCGTGACCGATCCGGCGGGGCGGCTGTGCGCGACGGCGAGGTACCCGCCGTCCGTGCTGGGAACCCAGAGCACGACATCGCTCAGCGCGAGATCGGCGAGCAGCTGCAGGTCGAGGGCGAGGAGTTCGAGCCACTCGATCTCGGGCTCGCCGAGGGAGGAGTATTTGGTCGCGAGGTTGCGCAGAGTTGCCACCAGACAAGCCTAGAGCACCGCCGGGGCAGAACCCGGGCTCTCGGAAGACGACGGAGCGATGCAAAGAAGTCCTGTGCATAGACGCTCATTGACTCGCCTCGGAGCGCATTCCCTATCGTGGGATCATTCGCTACTGAACCCAGAGCAATACGAGAACAAACACATAGACATTCGCGAGCGGGGCGTATGGTTCGGGGGCTTCTAACGAGGAGGGTTTCATGTCATCGCCCACGCCCGCAGGCGCGCCCGATCTCGGCGCCCCGGCCACCGCGCAGCCCGCTCGCCGAGACGCCTCGGCAGCACGCCGCCGCAGACATCTGCACGCGGTGGCGAAGCCGAGCCGTCGACGGTCGGAGGCCGCTCTCGACGCTTCGTCGGAGGCCGATATCCCACCGCCCTCCCCGAGGCTCGTTCAGAAGCTCGGACTCTACGCGTTCGAGGCGCTCGACGGGACCAGGGTCGTCGCTCAGCTCGGCGGCTGGATCACCGCCGAGGTCGCGGCGCAGCTCCTCGAGCGGCGAGCGGCGCGCACCGAGCGGCGCACGCTCTACCGAGATCAGCGGCGAACCGTCCCGGTGCCCGGCCGCGTGCATGTGAACCGCCCGTTCCCGCACATCGCCGAGGCGGTGGTCGTGCTCGATACCGGCGTCCGCTCCACCGCGATCGCGATCCGGCTCGAGTTCATCCGGCAGCGCTGGAAGGCCACGGAGCTGACCGTACTGTGAGCGGTCGGATCGCGAGTCGCGGGGCTCAGGCGGAGGGCGTCTCCCCGGCCGCGCGCAGCTTCGACACCTCGTAGAGCGCCACGCTCGCGGCGATCCCCGCGTTCAGGGACTCCGTCACCGCCGAGATCGGGATCGAGACGACCGCATCGCAGTTCTCGGTGACGAGCCTCGAGAGGCCTTTGCCCTCACTGCCGATGACGATCACGAGGGGCCGGTCTGCGAGCTCGATGCCGGGCAGCGAGACATCTCCGCCGCCGTCGAGGCCGACGATGAACACGCCCCGCTTCTTGTACTCCTTGAGCGTCTGCGTGAGGTTCGTGGCCATCGCCACCGGGACCCGCGCGGCCGCTCCGGCGGAGGTCTTCCACGCCGCGGAGTTGAGTCCCGCCGAACGTCGCTGCGGCACGACGACGCACTGACCGCCGAAGGCCGCGGTCGAACGGATGATGGCGCCGAGATTCCGCGGATCGGTCACGCCGTCGAGCGCCACGAACAGCGGCACCTCGTCGCGATCCAGCACGTCGTCGAGCACATCGAGCGGATGCGCGTACTCCATCGGGGGCACCTTGAGCACGACCCCCTGATGCACCGTGTCGCGCTCCGTCATCCGGTCGAGCTCGGGGCGCATGACCTCGAGCATCGGCACGTTCAGACGCGTCGCGAGCCGCAGGATCTCGCGCATGCGGTCGTCCATCTCGACCTTCGACGCCACGTAGAGCGCGGTCGCGGGAATCTTCGTGCGCAGCGCCTCCAGCACGGCGTTGCGGCCGGTCACGAGCTCGACGTCGTCGCTCTTCTTCCCGCCTCGCCCCTGGCGCTCGCCGCGACCGGCGGTCGCGTGACGCTGCTTCGCGGCCTCGTAGCGCTCGCGCGCCGCCTTCGCCTTGCCGGCGGGATGGTACGGCCGGTCCTCCGCGCGCGGCGTCGGCTTACGACCCTCGAGCGCCTGGCGCCCCTGTCCTCCCGAGCCCACGGCCTTGCCCAGCCCCTTCTTCCGGACTGCGCCCGGTCGGCTCTTCTTGTTGCTCATGTCAGGCTCCATCGGGTTCCGGTCGGGGTGTCTTCAAGGGTGATACCGGCCGCCTGCAGGCGGTCCCGGATCGCGTCGCTCGTCGCGAAGTCTTTGTCGGCGCGCGCTTCGCTGCGCTGCTGGAGGAGGGCGTCGACCAGAACACCGAGCATGCCGGTCGCACCGCTCGCGTCGGCGGCGCCCCACGCGGAATCCTCCGGGTCGAGGCCGAGGACGCCGAGCATCGCGACCACCTGGTCAGCCTTGCGCTTCACGTCCTCGAGGTCGAGGCGCTCGCCCCGGTCCATCGCGGCGTTGCCCTCGCGGACCGTGGTGTGGAGCACGGCGAGCGCCTGAGGGATCCCGAAGTCGTCGAACAGCGCCTCGGCGAACGCGCTCGGCAGGTCGTCGACGGCGAGGTCCCGCACCGCGGCCGAGGAGCGCGGGCCGACGAGCCGCTCCGCGCGGTCCAGGAACCCCTCGATGCGCTCGAAGGCGGCGGCGGCCTCGTCGAGCGAGGTCTCGGAGTACTCGAGTACGGAGCGGTAGTGCGCGGAGCCGAGGAAGTAGCGGAGCACGATCGGGCGCGCCGCGGCGAGCAGATCCGCCGCGAAGAGCGAGTTGCCGAGCGACTTCGACATCTTCTGCCCGCCGGTGTTCACGAGGCCGTTGTGGATCCAGTGCCGGGCGAAGGGCTGCCCCGCTGCCCGGGACTGCGCCAGCTCGTTCTCGTGGTGCGGAAAGCGGAGGTCGAGGCCGCCCCCGTGGATGTCGAATTCCTCGCCGAGATAGCGCGTCGCCATGGCCGAGCACTCGATGTGCCATCCGGGGCGCCCGGGACCCCACGGAGACTGCCAGGAGGCGGACGACGGCTCGGAGTCGCGATGGGCCTTCCACAGCGCGAAGTCGCGCGGATCCCGCTTGCCGACCGGCTCGGAATCGGCCGCGTCCTCCATCTGCTCGCGTCGCTGCCGGGTGAGCTCCCCGTACTCCGGCCAGCTCGCGGTGTCGAAGTACACGCTCGCCGAACCGTCGGCGGCGCGGTAGGCGTGCCCGCGCTCGATGAGACGCTCGATGAGCGAGACCATCTCGGCGATGTTCGCCGTGGCTCGCGGCTCGTAGCTCGGCGGGAGGATCCCGAGCGCGTCGTAGGCCGCGGTGAACTCGCGCTCGACCCGGTAGGCGAGCGCCCACCACTCCTCGCGCCCGCCCTCGGCCTGAGCCGCCCGCGCGTTGTCGAGGATCTTGTCGTCGATGTCGGTGACGTTCCGGATCAGGGTGACGCGGTGCCCGGTCGCCTCGAACCAGCGCCGCATCTGGTCGTACACGAGCGCGCTGCGCAGGTGCCCGACGTGAGGGGCCGACTGCACCGTGGGTCCGCACACGTAGAGGCCGACCTCACCCGGGGTCCGGGGTTCGAAATCGACGACCTCCTGCGCTCGCGAGTCGTAGATGCGTTGTTTCACCCTCTCAGCCTACCGTCCGCGCGGACGACGGGCCTCTAGTCCATCGTGCCGCTGAGGAAGAACTGCATCTGCTTCGCGACGCTCACCGCGTGATCGCCGAAGCGCTCGTGATACCGGCTCGCGAGGGTCGCGTCGACCACGCCCGTCGGGTTGTCGGTGAGCTTGTCGCTCAGCACCTTCTCGAACACCTTGGCGTGCAGTTCGTCGAGGTCGTCGTCGAGGTCGCGGATCTCGACGATCACCGAGGCCTCCTGCGTCCGCAGGAGCTCGGCGACCTTCCCGGCCATCTCGACGTCGAGGGCGCCCATCCGTGTGAAGGTCTTCTTGAGCCCCCGCGGGATCGCGCTCTCGGGGTAGCGGTAGCGGGCCAGCTGAGCGATGTGCTGCGCCAGATCGGCCATGCGCTCGAGCGACGCGCTCATCCGCAGCGCACCCACGACGAGACGAAGATCCGATGCGACGGGCTGCTGCCTCGCGAGGATGTCGATCGTGAGCTGATCGAGTGCCGATCCGAGCTCCTCGATCTGATCCGCGCTGTCGATCACCCGTTCCGCGAGAGCGACGTCGGAGTCCCCGAACGCGTTCGTCGCATCGGTGATCGTCCCCACCACGAGCTCGGCGATCTCCACCAGGCGCTCCTGCACCTCGCGAAGCGACTGCTGAAAGACCTCACGCATCCGGTTTCCTCTCTCCAACGTTCTGCGCCAGTGCGCACCTACCCCAGTCTGAGCCGCCCCGGTGAACCGCGCTGCACGAACGAGTGAACATCAGTTGAACTCTCCATCCCGCGAACAGCCGTCCCCCTACGATGAGAGACATGGACCCGACCGCCCTCGTGCTCGTCTCAGTCGCACTCGGCGTCATCATCGGCGCGGGTACCACCGTAGCAATCGTCAGGGCCCGCGCGGCGGGGAAGCGCCGGGCGGCCGAGATGCGACCGGAACTTCCCGAGATTGCGACCTCGATCCTCGACGAGATCGACACGTTCGCAGTGATCATGGACGCCTCGCTCACGCCGGTGTACGCGAACCCGACGGCGCGGCACGAGCAGCACGTGAGCGGCGAGCAGATCCGGGCGCCCGAGTTCCTCAGTCGCGTGCGGAGAGTCATGTCCACGGGCATCCCGGACACGCACGAGCCCGACCCCGGCAACCCGTCGGACACCGTGCGGATCCACATCGTTCGGTTGCAGCGGCGCTTCGTCGTCGTCCTGGCGGAGGATCTCGGCGAGGAACAGCGGGTGAACGCGATGCGTCGCGACTTCATCGCGAACGTGAGCCACGAGCTCAAGACCCCCATCGCGGCCATCGGCCTGCTCTCCGAGGCCGTTCAGCAGGCGGCGGACGATCCGGAGCTGGTCAGGGACTTCGCGAAGAGCCTCGTGAAGGAGGCCCGGCGGCTCGGGGAGCTCTCGCGCGATGTCATCCAGCTCTCCGAGGCGCAGTCGACCCTGCGACCCGAGGATCGCGAGACCGTGTCGATCCGCGACCTCGTCCGCGGCGAGGTGGAGTCGCATCGCGCCTTCGCGGCTCAGCACGGCGTCGAGCTCGTCGTCACCGACGATGCGGAGCTGGACCGCCCCGCGACGATCCTCGGCCGCCCCACGTCGCTCGGCTCCGCCGTCGCGAACCTCCTCAGCAACGCGATCCGCCACTCCCCCGACGGCGGCAGGGTCGGGGTCGGCATGTCGTTCGACAAGAGCGGTTTCATCGTGACCGTCACGGACCAGGGCGAGGGGATCGCTCCCGAGCATCTCCCGCGGATCTTCGAGCGCTTCTACCGCGTCGACGGGGCGCGCTCCCGAGGCGAGGGCGGCACGGGCCTCGGGCTCAGCATCACCCGGCACACGATGCGAGCGCACGGCGGAGACGTCGACGTGTGGTCGCAGCAGGGCGTCGGATCCAGCTTCAGCCTGAGGTTCCCCCTCCACAACCCCTCCGGCTCCGGCAAGAAGCCCAAGCGCATCAAGAAGGCGAAACGCGTCGTGCGAGTCGCCGCGAAAGAGGCGGCGGCTCCCCCGGGGCAGCCCTCCGCAGACCACGAGAAGGGATCACAGTAGTGGCACAGCACATCCTGCTCGTCGAGGACGAGGAATCCATCTCCCGACCGCTCGCATACCTCCTCGAGCGAGAGGGCTATCGGGTGACCGTTGCCGACGACGGCGCGAAGGCCGTGACCGCCTTCTCCGAGAGCCACCCCGATCTCGTGCTCCTGGACCTGATGCTGCCGAGCCTTCCCGGGACCGAGGTGTGCAGGGCGATCCGGCAGACCTCGCAGGTGCCCATCATCATGCTCACCGCGAAGGACAGCGAGATCGACATCGTCGTCGGGCTCGAGCTCGGCGCGGACGACTACGTCACGAAGCCGTACTCGACCCGGGAGCTCCTCGCCCGCGTGCGCGCGGCGCTGCGCAGATCAGGAGCGGGATCGGTCGACGACGAGCGCGAGCAGTCCGACTCGCTCGTCATCGACGAGCTCGGCGTGCGCCTCGACTCCGAGCGGCACTCCGTCGAGGTGCGCGGCGAGGAGATCTCGATGCCGCTGCGCGAGTTCGAACTGCTCGAGATGCTGATGCGGCACTCGGGCCGCGTTCTGACGCGCGGGCAGCTCATCGACCGCGTGTGGGGCAGCAACTACTACGGCGATACGAAGACGCTCGACGTGCATGTCAAGCGCATCAGGGCGAGGATCGAGGAGGAGCCCTCGAAGCCGAAGCTCATCTCGACCGTGCGCGGCGTCGGCTACCGCTTCGGGTAGCCCGCTCCCCAGAGCTCCCCGGAGCGGGCCCCCGACGCAGAGTGCCCCCGGAGCCAGAAGGCTGCGGGGGCACTCTGCGTCGCCTCCGAGCGTCAGTGCGCGTCTTCGGCGGTCTCGCTTTCGCCCACGTGCGACTGCGACGCCTCGGCGTCCTCCGCGGCGAGCTCCTCGCCCGCGGCGGGCTCCTCCGCGGCGTTGAAGTCCGCAGGCAGGACGTAGGAGCGGTACTCCTCGAGCGTGCCGTCGAGCACGGGCACGTCGCGCTGGACCTCGGCGGCGCCGACGGCCTGGAAGTTCGCGTCCACGGTCGCTCCGGGGATGAGATCCGGGATCTCGACGAGCACCGGCGCCTCCTCGCCCTCGGGATCGCCGAAGAGCGTGCTGCCGACGGGAACGGTGAACTCCGCTCGGGCCTGCTGGGATCCCTCGCCGGTGAAGCTGATGGCGACGTCCTGGGGCTCACCGGTGCGGTTCACTGCGCCGAAGACCACGTTGAAGCTCTCGCCGCTCTCGCCGGCGATGAGCATCAGGTTGCGCACATCGACCCCGCTGATGCTCACGTCGATGCCGTCGCTCGGCGCGTACGGCTCGAGTGTCGCCTGCGAAGCGACGAGGCTGCATCCGCTCGCGCCCAGAGCGATGGCCGCCGCGAGAGCAATAGACGAGGCGATCCGAATCTTCAAGGTTGTCCTCCGAGCCGTGGTCGATGTCGTGACGCGCGTTGTCGGCAGCCATCACAGTTTGAGATCATCATATCCGGCCCCGCACGGGAGGCGCAGCTTAGGTCATCCTAACCCTGCGCGACAAGAGTGTGGTATTCTAGTGGTTGGACTGTAAAGGAGCCACTCGATGCAATTTGAGGTCGGAGAGACCGTCGTCTACCCCCACCACGGCGCAGCAAAGATCATCGAGGTGAAGAAACGCAAGCTCGGCGGTGAAGAGAAGCTCTTCCTGAAGCTGCAGGTCAACCAGGGTGATCTCACGATCGAGGTCCCCGCGGAGAACTGCGACCTCGTCGGCGTGCGCGATGTCATCGATCAGGAGGGCCTCGAGCGCGTGTTCGAGGTGCTGCGCGCGCCGTTCACCGAAGAACCCACCAACTGGTCCCGCCGATACAAGGCCAATCTCGAGAAGCTCGCGTCCGGCGATGTGATCAAGGTGTCCGAGGTCGTCCGCGATCTGTGGCGCCGCGACCAGGAGGTGCGCTCCCTCTCCGCGGGAGAGAAGCGCATGCTCGCCAAAGCCCGCCAGATCCTCGTCTCCGAGCTCGCGCTCGCGGAGAAGACGGACGAGGAGAAGGCGTCCGAGGTTCTCGACCAGGTGCTCGCCTCGTAGCACCCGGCTCGTTCCCGGGATCAGGATCCCATCCGAATCGCCCCGCCCTGCTGCGGGGCGATTCGCATTTCCGCGTCCACCGGGCGCATTCCGGCTTCCCGACGCACTCCCCCGGCCTGCGGCGGCGGAGTACGCTGGGCGCATGAGCAGGTCAGCAGCCGCGAACGATCCGACGCCCGCCGATGCCGCGCCGCACACGCTCCCGACGCTCGGGGTCGTGCTCGTGGCCGCGGGGCGCGGGGAGCGGCTGGGCGCCGGCGTGCCGAAGGCGTTCGTCGAGCTGCACGGACGACCCCTCGTCGAGTTCGGGATCGCGACGGTGACCTCGCTCCCCCACGCCGGCCACCTGGCGCTCGTCGTCCCCGGCGACCGCGCGGCGGAGGCGCTGGAGCTCATCGACCAGGTGGTTCCCGAGCGCTCGGCCTGGTCCGTCACGGTCGTCCCCGGCGGGCGCGAGCGGCACGAGTCGGTGCGCTTCGGTCTCGACGCGCTCCCGGCGTCGATCGACACCGTGCTGGTGCACGACGCGGCCAGGCCGTTCGCGAGCGTGGAGCTGTTCGAGCGCGTGATCGAGGCCGTGCGGAAGACCGGCGTGTCAGCCGTACCGGCGCTCCCCATCTCCGACACCGTGAAGCGCGTCGATGCCGCAGGAGTGGTGCACGAGACGGTGGATCGGGCCCCGCTCGTCGCCGTGCAGACGCCGCAGGGTTTTCCGCGCGAACTGCTCGCGGCCGCGCATTCGACCGCCCAACTCCACGACGGGGAGGACGCCGGTTCCGCTCCCACCGACGACGCCGAGGTGGTGCAGCGCTCGGGCGGGACCGTGCGGACAGTTCCCGGCGAGGTGCGCGCGCACAAGCTCACGACGCAGGCCGACCTCGCCCTCCTCGAAGCGATCCTCGAGGTCAACGTCGCGGGTGTGGCGGAGGCCCTGTGAACACGAAGGGGCCGGAGATCCGGGTCGGGACCGGCTTCGACGTCCACGCCTACGACTCCGGATCCCCGCTGCGGCTCGCGGGGCTCGACTGGCCGGGAGAGCCCGGGCTCTCGGGGCACAGCGACGGCGACGCGGTGTGCCACGCCGTCGTCGACGCGCTGCTCTCGGCGGCCGGTCTCGGCGACATCGGCGGCCTCGTCGGCGTCGACGAGCCCGGCACCGAGGGCGCGGCGAGCACGGGGTTCGTGCGGATCGCGCTCGAGCGCCTGGCAGCCGAGGGCTGGAGACCCGTCAACGTCTCGGTGCAGATCGTCGGCGAGCGGCCGAAGTTCGCGCCGCGTCGCGAAGAGGCGCAGCGCTCCATGTCCGAGATTGTGGGAGCTCCCGTCTCCCTGGGCGCGACGACCACGGATCACCTCGGCTTCACGGGCCGGGGCGAGGGCCTCGCCGCGATCGCGACCGCCCTCATCCTGCGGGGCGGCTGATCCCGCGCGCAGGCGGGCGGCGCCTAGGCCGAGTAGGAGCCCACGAGGCGCACCGCACCGCCGTCGACGCCCTTGGCGCCCTGCTCGAAACCGTCGAAGTCGCGCGACGCCGTCGACACCGTGCCCGCGACCCAGGTCTCGAGCCCCTCGGCCGTGAGGGCGGTCGCGACCTGCGCTGCCCGGTCCGCGGAGACCACCGCGAACATGCCGATGCCGAGGTTCCACGCGCCCTCGAGCGAGTCGAGGGAGTGCCCTCCGAGATCCGCGAGGTGCCGGAAGACGGGGAGCGGAGACCAGCTCGCGCGATCCAACTCGACCCACGATCCGACGGGGAGCACACGCGCGAGGTTCGCCGCGATCCCGCCCCCCGTGACGTGGCTGAGCACGTGGATCGCGCCGTCGAGCGACGGGTCCTCGAGCACGCGCAGCAGCGGGGAGGTGTAGAGCGCGGTCGGAGTCAGGAGCGCCTCGCCGTAGCTCGCACCGAGCTCGGCGCTGTGGTCGTGGTAGCCGACGCCCCGCTCGGCGAGGATGTGGCGGACGAGCGAGAAGCCGTTCGAGTGCAGACCCGAGGCCGCCATCGCGAGCACGACGTCGCCGTCCTGGACGCGCTCGGGCGAGAGCATCCTGTCGGCCTCGACCACACCCGTGGCGGCGCCGGCCACGTCGTACTCGTCGGGCCCGAGAAGGCCGGGATGCTCCGCCGTCTCACCGCCCACGAGCGCGGTGCCGGTGGCCTCGCAGGCCGCGGCGATCCCGCGCACGATGTCGGCGATGCGCTGCGGGACGAGCTTGCCGCAGGCGATGTAGTCGGTCATGAAAAGCGGCTTCGCCCCGACCACGACGATGTCGTCGACGACCATCGCGACGAGGTCCTGGCCGATGGTGTCGTGCTTGTCGATCGCCTGCGCGATGGCGACCTTCGTGCCGACGCCGTCGGTCGAGCTCGCGAGCAGCGGACGCCGGTACCCGAGCAGTGCGGAGGCGTCGAAGAGTCCCGCGAACCCGCCGACCCCGCCGAGCACCTCGGGCCCCTGGGTGCGGGCGACGGCCGACTTCATCAGCTCGACGGCGAGGTCACCTGCCGCGGTGTCCACTCCTGATTGGGCATAGATCGACGAGTTTTCGCTCACGCGGAAAGCTTACCCTGCGATGTGGGAGACTAGAGGGTGCGCCTGCTCGGCGCCCCACCCACATCGCAGGGAGCACCACAACAGATATGTGCGGCATCGTCGGTATCGTCTCGTCCGAGCCCGTCAACCAGCAGGTCTACGACGCCCTGCTGCTGCTGCAGCACCGCGGTCAGGATTCGACGGGGATCGCGACCCTCGAGGGCGATTTCTTCCACATGGTGAAGGCGAAGGGGCAGGTCCGAGAGGCGTACCGCACGCGCGACATGCGGCTTCTGAAGGGCAACGTCGGCCTCGGCCACGTCCGCTACGCGACGCGGGGATCCGCCACACGCGAGGAGGAGGCGCAGCCCTTCTACGTGGGTGCCCCCTACGGCATCATCCTGGTGCACAACGGCAACCTGACGAACACGCGGGAACTCACCGCGGATCTCTACAACGTCGATCGCCGGCATCTCAACACCCACTCCGACACGGAGCTGCTGCTCAACGTGCTCGCGAACGAGCTGCAGGCTAGCATCACCGGGCTCTCGCTCGACAAGAAGCAGGTGTTCGACGCGGTCTCGCGCGTCCACGAGCGGGTCGAGGGATCCTACGCGGCGATCGCGCTCATCGCCGGCTACGGCCTGCTCGCGTTCCGGGATCCGCACGGGATCCGCCCCCTCGTGCTCGGCCGTCGCACGGGTGCGAACGGCGCGGACGAGTGGGTCGTCGCGTCCGAGTCGCTCGTGCTCGAGTCGGGCGGCTACGAGATCGTGCGCGACGTCGAGCCGGGCGAGGCTGTGCTCATCTCCCCGGACGGCTGGCTGTACTCGCAGCAGTGCGCGCCGAGCGCGAGCCTCGTTCCCTGCGCCTTCGAGTACATCTACCTGGCCCGTCCCGACTCCGTGCTGAGCGGGATCTCGGTGTACGACGCGCGCCTGCGCCTCGGCGATGTGCTCGCCGAGCAGATCAGGGCCGAGCTGCCGGACGCCAACATCGACGTGGTCATGCCGATCCCCGATTCGGCTCGGCCGAGCGCGATGCAGGTCGCCCAGAAGCTCGGGATCGAGTACCGCGAGGGCTTCTTCAAGAACCGCTACGTCGGCCGCACGTTCATCATGCCCGGCCAGGCCGTGCGCAAGAAGAGCGTCAGGCAGAAGCTCAACGCGATGAGCGTGGAGTTCAAGGGCAAGGACGTGCTCATCGTCGACGACTCGATCGTGCGGGGCACCACCTCCCGCGAGATCGTCGAGATGGCGCGCGCCGCGGGTGCGAAGTCGGTGATCTTCGCCTCGGCCGCTCCCCCGGTCGTCTACCCGCACGTCTATGGGATCAACATGCCCTCCCGCGGGGAGCTGATCGCCCACGATCGCACGCCGGCGCAGGTCGCCGAGGAGATCGGGGCCGACCATCTCGTCTACCAGACGGTCGAGGGTATGAACCGGGCGATCCTCAGCGGCCAGAGCACGGTCACCGAGCTGGAGCAGAGCTGCTTCACCGGTGAATACATCACCGGCGGCATCGACGAGGAGTTCCTCGCCTGGGTCGAGGCCACGCAGGAGAGCTGACCTCCTCCCCGCAGACGCGAAACGGGCGCCGCAGTGCGCGGCGCCCGTTTGTCATCGGGAAGGCTACGGCTTGTCGGTGTCAGTGCCGGTCTCGCCGCTCGGAGTATCGCGGTTCTCATCGACGCGCGTCACCGGGTCGACCGGCCTGCTCGTCGGTTCGGCCGGCTTGCTCGTCGCGCTCTCGGAGGCGTCGGCACCCGGTCCCGAGGCGTCGCCGTCGTTGCGGACCTCCTTCTTCAGGATCCGCATCGACTGACCCAGGCTCTTCGCGAGCCCCGGCAGCTTCGGTGCGCCGAAGAGCAGCAGGACGATGAAGAGGATGACCAGCAGCGTGGGGCCGGACAGGTTTCCAAACATGGCGGGAGGACTCCGATCGTAAGCGTCAGGATATTATCGCACGTCGGGCCGCGGGTCCGCGGGTGAATCCGGCGTCGCCTCGCCGTCGTTGCGGACCTCCTTCTTCAGGATCCGCATCGACTGGCCCAGGCTCTTCGCGAGCCCCGGCAGCTTCGGCGCGCCGAAGAGCAGCAGGACGATGAAGACGATGACGAGGAGATGCGCTCCTCCGAGGTTCTGCAGCATGGCAAGTGGCTCCGTTCCGATGAGACGTGGCGATTATCGCACGTCCGCCTGGATGGCGACCCCGGTTCCTCTCTGGCGTTTGGCGACGAGCCCCAGGATGAGCGAGAGGATGCCGCCGATACCGAGGCCCACGGCCCCGCCGATCAGCACCATGAACCCGACGACCTGGCCCATCGTGTACTCGGCGTCCTCCGCGATCGGGAACACCAGGCAGGCGAGGGCCGCGATGAGCGCGCCGAGCACGGTCGCGCCGATGAGGATGCGCCCGTATCGAACCGAGCGCTGCAGCGCGACCTCGCGCCGAGTCTCTTCGATCACCGCACCTGCTTCGGCCGCTGCGGGTTCCTGCGGGGCGTTCTTCTCGCCGGGATCGGGAGTGCTCATGCCTCTATTCTCTCAGCTCCCGGCTGGATGTTCCGCCCGCATTGGCGGATCCGGCGGCTCAGGAGGCGCCGCGCACGAGCGGCAGGAGACCGTCGAGCCTGGCGCGGGATCCCGAGGCGATGATGCGCGACTCCGCAACGGCGGTCGCCCAGTCGAGCGTCCCCGCGGCGAGCGCGATCCAGGTCTCGGGATCCGTCTCGATCACGTTCGGCGGCGTCCCGCGGGTGTGCCGCGGGCCGGTGACGCACTGCGTCGCCCCGAAGGGCGGGACCCGAACCTCGACGGAGTTCCCCGGCGCCCGCTCGGCGAGTTCCTCGAGCAGGTAGCGCACGGCCGTCGCGAGCGCCGCACGGCTCGTATCGCCCTCCAGCGCGGCGGCCAGAGCGGCGCGCCCCTCCGACTCTCCGATCCTGCGCTTCGCCATGCTCCCAGCCTAACCGCGCACCCGGTATCGCACCCCCGGACGATGCCCGCGCCGCAGGGCCCCAGGGCCACAGGGCCGCGATCCGCAGAGTAGGGTTGAGTACCGTGAAGATCCTCGTGCTGGGGCCCGGAGCCCGCGAACACGCCATCGTTCTTGCTCTGCTCGCCGAGGAGGCGGGCCACGACATCGTCTGCGCCCCCGGCAACGCCGGCATCGCGGCGAGCGGCGTGGAAACGCCCGAGCTCGCCGTCACCGATCCGGGCGCGGTGGCCGAGTTCGTCCGGGATCGCGGATTCGACCTCGTGATCGTCGGTCCCGAGGCTCCCCTCGTCGCCGGGGTGGCGGATCCACTGCGCCGGGCCGGCGTCCCCGTGTTCGGCCCGGACCAGGACGCCGCGCAGCTGGAGGGGTCGAAGGCGTTCGCCAAACGGGTCATGGACGCGGCCGAGGTGCCGACCGGCCGCGCGGTGCGCGTCGAGTCGGTCGACGCCGCGGGGCCCGTCCTCGACGAGTTCGGAGCTCCGTACGTCGTGAAGGCCGATGGGCTCGCCGCGGGCAAGGGCGTGCTCGTGACCGACGACCGGACGGCCGCGCTCGATCACGTGGCGACCTGGACGCCGCACGGCGACGTGCTCATCGAGGAGTACCTCGACGGCCAGGAGGTCTCGCTCTTCTTCTTCGCAGACGGGCACGACGTGCTGCCGCTCAGCCCCGCGCAGGACTACAAGCGGATCTTCGACGGCGACGAGGGCCCGAACACCGGTGGCATGGGCGCCTACTCGCCGCTGCCGTGGGTTCCCTCCGGCTTCGTCGAGGAGATCACGCGCACAGTCGCGCTGCCGACGGTGCGCAGGCTCGAGGAGGAGGGCACCCCGTTCGTCGGACTGCTCTACTGCGGGCTCATCGTGACGGAGAAGGGGGTGCGTGTCATCGAGTTCAATGCTCGCTTCGGCGACCCCGAGACCCAGGTCGTGCTCGCTCGGCTCGAGTCGCCGCTCAGCCGCTATCTGCTCGCCTCCGCGCGCGGCGAGCTCGCTGCTCTGCCCGCTCCGGAGTTCTCGGACGAGCCCGCGGTGATCGTCGTCGTCGCGAGCGAGGGCTACCCCGGCGAAGTCTCCACCGGCCGACAGATCACCGGACTCGACGAGGCTGCGCGGGTCCCGGGGGTGCACCTGGTCCACGCGGCGACGGCCCGCGACGACGCGGGCCGCTGGAGCGCCACAGGGGGTCGAGTGCTCGGCGTCGTGGCCCGGGGCGAGAGCTTCGGCGAGGCCCGCTCGCGCGCGTACGAGGCCGTGAGCCGCATCGGACTCGAGGGCGGTCAGTACCGGACCGACATCGCCGAGCGCGTCGCGTAGAACGGCTCCAGTCCGCTACAGCACGCCTCTGATCAGGTCGTCGAAGTCGGGATCGCCCGTCGACCGGGAGTGCTCCTCTTCCTCCTCTTCGGAGGCCTTCTTCGAACTCTTCGAGTCCCGCGCGGCGCCATCCGCAGCGGGATCGTCGTCCGCCTCGTCGTCGGTGTCCGTTCCGTCGTCGGTGTCCACACCGTCGTCGTCCGCGCCGTCGTCGATATCCGTGGTATCGGCATCATCGCGAGCGCTCGTGTCGCCGGAGTCTGTTTCGACCGCGTCGGCGTCGCTCGGCTCGGTCTCGAGCGGTTCGACCTCGTCCGATCCGGCACCGCCCGCCTCGACGTCGCTCGGGTCGCTCTCCTCCGACGCTTCGACGTCGTCGGAGCCTTCGGCGGCATCAGAACCCTCGGAGCCGGATCGGAGGCGTTCGACCTCTACCGTCTCGTTCTCCGCCTCGTCGGCGTCATCGTCGGTCTCCTCCGGACCCTGGGTCTCCGCATCATCGTCGACGGAGTCCGTCGGCGACTCGGCGGCGAGGGCGCCGGATGCGACCGCCGCGTCGACCGCGGTCACGAGGTCTCGCAGCAGCACCTCCCAGCCCTCCTGCGAAGCGGCTGCCCGCTCCGCCGGAGAGGGGAGCGTGTCGAAGCCGGTCTCGGTGACGGTGATCCCCGTCTCGGATCCCTGGGACCGAAGCGTGACGAGCACGGCGGTGTCATGCTGGTCGCCGGCTTCCCGCCACCGGAATCCGATCGCGTGACCGTCGACCCACACGTCCACCTCGCCCGAGGCGTCGCGGCTGACGGCGGAGTCTCCCGCCTCCTCGGTCCAGCGTTCGCTCACCGCGCCGCCGAGCCTCGCCTCGAGCTGCAGCTCGGGCCACCACTCCGAGCGGCGATCGGGGTCGATGAGGTACGACCATGCAGCTGATCTCGCGGCGCGCACTCGGCTCCGCGCCACAACCGGCCCCAGCGGGATCATAGTTCTCCTCCGTATCGACGCCCCAGCGTCTCGATGCTCCGAGACGGGGCGGTTACCCCCTATGCATGACCTTAATCCCACCCGCTGACAACCGGACTCATACGAACGGGAATGTCGAGATCACGCCAGGGAAATCTGAGGGGGAGGCCCGTTCGGAGACACCTCTGCGCCCCTCCTCGGGGTCCGGAGAAGCCGCCGACGGGCCGGGGTGGAAGAATGGACGCGTGAGCACACTCCCCTCCCCCCCTCGGCTGACCGGCTGGAAGCACATCTACTCCGGCAAGGTGCGCGATCTCTACGTACCGGAGAACGGGCCCGACTCCTACCTGCTGGTGCTGGCGAGCAACCGCGTGAGCGCGTTCGATCACGTGCTCGAACCGCCGATCCCGGGCAAGGGAGCGCTCCTCACCGCACTCTCGAACTGGTGGTTCTCGCGCATCGATCTGCCGAACCACCTCGTGGTCGGGACGGACGAGGGCGCGGAATCGGTTCCGGAGGTTCCCGAGGACGTGCGCGACCGCGCGATGCTGACCCGACGACTGGAGATGTATCCCGTGGAGTGCGTCGTGCGAGGCGCGCTCACGGGATCCGGCTTCGCCGAGTACGAGCGCACGGGCGCCGTGTGCGGGATCGAGCTGCCCGCCGGCATCGAGGACGGCGACCTGCTGGACGCCCCCGTCTACACTCCCGCCTACAAGGCGCCGCTCGGCGAGCACGACGAGAACATCAGCTACGAGAAGAGCGTGGAGCTCGTGGGCGAGCAGGTCGCCGCCGCGCTGCGCGACGCCTCTCTGAGGATCTTCACCGCGGCTCGGGATCTCGCGGCCGAGCGCGGCGTGATCCTCGCGGACACGAAGTTCGAGTTCGGCCGGGATCCCAGGACCGGCGAACTGGTGCTCGCCGACGAGGTGCTCACGAGCGACTCGTCGCGGTACTGGGACGCCTCGGTCTACTTCGATGCGGAGAAGAGCCGCGGCGAGCGCCTCGCCTCGTTCGACAAGCAGATCGTGCGCGACTGGCTCGCCGCGCACTGGGACAAGCAGGGCGAGCCCCCCGCGCTTCCCGACGAGATCGTCTCGCGGACCTACGACCGCTACCGCGAGCTCCACGCCCGGCTCACGGGCGCGGCCTGAGCCGCGGGCACGGGTAGACTGGGAAGACCTTTGATTATGCGACCCTGGAGGCCCGGTGCCCACGATTGTTGTTGATGTCATGCCGAAGGCGGAACTGCTCGATCCTCAGGGCAAGGCCACCACGGGCGCGCTGGATCGTCTCGGTCACGGCAAGTTCCAGAACGTCCGCGTCGGCAAGCGTTTCGAGTTCACCGTCGATGGAGAGGTGACCGGAGACGTCCTCGCCGAGGTCCGTCGGGTCGCCGACGAGATCCTCTCGAATGCGGTGATCGAGGACGTCGTCTCGATCGCGGTCGACGGCGAGACCGTCGGAAGCGAGGCCGCGTAGTGTCGCCCCGCATCGGTGTCGTCACCTTCCCGGGCTCGCTCGACGATCGTGACGCGCAGCGAGCGATCCGTCTCGCGGGCGCCGAGCCCGTTGCGCTCTGGCACGCCGACCACGATCTGCAGGGAGTCGACGCGATCGTGCTCCCGGGCGGCTTCAGCTACGGCGACTACCTGCGCCCCGGAGCCATCGCGGCGATCTCGCCGATCATGCGGGAGGTGATCGATGCCGCTGGGAAGGGCATGCCCGTGCTCGGCATCTGCAACGGCTTCCAGGTGCTCGTGGAGGCCCACCTGCTGCCCGGCGGACTCATCCGCAACGCCCACCAGCAGTTCATCCGCCGCGACCAGGCCTTGATCGTGGAGAACGCGGACACCGCGTGGACGCACCAGTTCGAGCCCGGCGAGGAGATCCTGATCCCGCTCAAGAACGGCGACGGCGGTTACATCGCGAACGACGAGACGCTGAAGCGGCTCGAGGGCGAGGGGCTCGTCGCATTCCGCTACGCGGGCGTCAACCCCAACGGCTCGCTGAACGAGATCGCGGGTCTCAGCAACGAGCGCGGCAACGTGGTCGGCCTGATGCCGCACCCCGAGCACGCGGTGGAACCGGGCTTCGGTCCCGACACGCCGCAGGCCATGCGATCCGGTCTCGACGGCCTGCGCTTCTTCACGAGCGCGGTGCAGGCGCTCGCGGCTCGGGTCTAGACCGCCGCACCGGCCGCGCGCGCCGCCGCCGGGAGCGCTTCGACGACGCGCGCGATCGCATCGTCGTCGTGCGCGGACGTGACGAACCAGGCCTCGAACGCGCTCGGCGGCAGATTGATCCCGGCGTCGAGCATGGCGTGGAAGAAGGCGCGGTGGCGCTGCACGTCCTGGCGCTGCACCTCCGCG
>JAPSIU010000388.1 GCA_031178565.1 Leucobacter sp.
GTCGCGGTCCGCCCCGACGTGCTCGGCGAGAGCGCTCGGACCGCGAGCCCCGAGATCGAGCAGGTCGTTCTCGCGGCGAGGGGCGGCGAGGGGGTGGATACGGATCAGCTCGAGCGCCGCGCCTATCGCGCGCGGAAGCGGATCCAGCACGAGACGGGATGCTATCTGCCGTCGCTCTCGGCTCGCACCATCGTCTACAAGGGCATGGTCACGACGCTCCAGCTCCCGGCCTTCTATCCCGAGCTCTCCGACGCTCGCTTCGCCTCTCGCTTCGCGATCGTCCACTCGCGGTACTCGACGAACACCTTCCCGTCGTGGCACCTCGCCCAGCCGCTGCGCCTCGTCGCCCACAACGGCGAGATCAACACCGTGCGCGGCAACCGCAACTGGATGCGGGCGAGGCAGAGCCAGCTCGCCAGCCCCGTGCTCGGCGACGTCCGTCCGCTGCTGCCGATCTGCTCAGAGGGCGGCAGCGATTCTGCGAGCTTCGACGAGGTCCTCGAACTGCTCGTCATGGCCGGCCGCTCGCTGCCCCACGCCCTCGCCATGATGGTGCCGGAGGCCTGGGAATCGGAGACCGGCCTGCACCCCGATCTCGTCGACTTCCTCGAGTACCACTCGCTCGTCATGGAGCCGTGGGACGGGCCCGCCGCGATGATCGCGACCGACGGCAAGGAGCTCGTCGCCCTGCTCGACCGCAACGGTCTGCGGCCAGGCCGCTACCTGGTCACCGGCGACGGTGTGATGGTGATCGCGAGCGAGACGGGTGTGCTCGACATCGCGCCCGAGCGCGTGATCCGCCGGGGGAGACTGCAGCCCGGACGGATGACCGCCGTCGATCTCACGACGGGGGAGATCCGCGACGACGAGACCGTCAAGACGGAGCTCGCCGGTCTCGCCCCCTGGGGCGAGTGGCTGCGGGAGGGGCGGATCCGCCTCTCCGAGCTTCCCGAGCGAGAGCACCTCGTGCACCCGCCGGCCTCCATCAGCCGCCGTCAGCGCACCTTCGGCTACACGGAGGAGGAGCTGCGCCTGCTCATCACCCCGATGGCCAGGGACGGGATCGAGCCGCTCGCGGCGATGGGGACCGACACGCCGATCGCGGTGCTCTCGGACCGCCCGAGACTGGTGTTCGACTACTTCGTCCAGCAGTTCGCGCAGGTCACCAATCCGCCGCTCGACGCGCTGCGCGAGGAGCTCGTGACGAGCCTCGTCACGAGCATGGGCCCGCAGGACAACCTGCTCTCCCAGTCGGCCGAGCACGCCCGCCAGGTGATCCTCGACTTCCCCGTGATCGACAACGACGCGCTCGCGCGGATCCAGCACTTCGGCGACGATCCCGAGAAGGAGCGCGCGGTCACCATCCGCGGGCTCTACCCCGTCGACTACGACGCGAAGGGGCTTGCGGATCGCCTCGAGGCGATGTGCTGGGAGGCGAGCGCGGCGATCGACGCGGGCGCCGAGTTCGTGATCCTCTCCGACCGGGACTCGAACAAGGACCTCGCGCCCGTCCCATCGCTGCTGGCGATCTCCGCGGTGCACCACCACCTGATCCGCGAGGGGCAGCGCATGAAGGTCGCGCTCATCGCCGAGGCGGGAGACGTGCGCGAGGTGCACCACGTCGCCGCGCTCATCGGCTACGGCGCCGCAGCCGTCAACCCCTACCTCGCGATGGAGACCGCCGAACTGCTCGTGCGCGACGGCTCGATCGCGGGCGTCACCGGGCCGGAGGCCGTCGCGAGGCTCATCAAGGCGCTCGGCAAGGGCATGCTCAAGGTGATGAGCAAGATGGGCATCTCGACCGTCGCCTCGTACTGCGGCGCGCAGACATTCGAGGCCATCGGTCTCTCCCACGAGGTCGTGGCCCGCTACTTCACCGGGACCGCCTCGCGCCTCGGCGGTGTCGGTCTCGACGTCATCGCCACCGAGGTCGCGGCGCGGCACCGCTCGGCCTATCCCGACGATCCGGCGGCGCTCGCCCACCAGCGTCTCACCAGCGGCGGCGAGTATCGCTGGCGACGCGGCGAGGAGCCGCACCTCTTCGATCCCGAGACGATCTACAAGCTGCAGCACGCGACCCGCACCGGTCGCCGCGAGATCTTCTCCGAGTACACGGCGCGCGTGAACGATCAGCAGGAGCGCCTGATGACGCTGCGGGGGCTCATCGGCTTCTCGCCGCAGCGCCCACCGGTGCCGCTCTCGGAGGTCGAACCCGTGAGCGCCATCGTGAAGCGCTTCGCCACGGGCGCCATGAGTTACGGGTCCATCTCGCTCGAGGCGCACCAGACGCTCGCGATCGCGATGAACAAGCTCGGTGGCAGGTCGAACACCGGCGAGGGTGGCGAGAGCGAGGAGCGACTGCTCGATCCCGAGCGCCGGAGCGCCATCAAACAGGTCGCCTCGGGCCGCTTCGGCGTCACGAGCCTGTATCTCACGCACGCGGACGAGATCCAGATCAAGCTCGCGCAGGGCGCGAAGCCGGGCGAGGGGGGCCAGCTGCCGCCCGCGAAGATGTATCCGTGGATCGCGCGCACGAGGCACGCGACCCCGGGGGTCGGTCTCATCTCGCCTCCGCCGCACCACGACATCTACTCGATCGAGGACCTCAAGCAGCTGATCTTCGACCTGAAGCGCGCGAACCCGTCGGCGCGGATCAGCACGAAGCTCGTCGCGCAGAGCGGTATCGGCCCGGTCGCGGCGGGCGTCGCGAAGGCGCTCTCCGACGTGATCCTCGTCTCCGGGCACGACGAGCGGCGCTGTCGCGAATCCGAACTCCTCCGCCCCGAGCAGCGTTGCGAT
>JAPSIU010000389.1 GCA_031178565.1 Leucobacter sp.
TGCGCACGGACCGCATCGATCTCTACCAGCTGCACATGCCGGATCCGCGAACCCCCGTCGCCGAGACCGTCGCGGCGCTCGACGAGCTCGTGCGCGAGGGGAAGGTCCGGTACCTGGGACACTCGAATCTGACCGGCTGGCAGATCGCCGAGGCCCACTTCACGGCCCGCGAGCTGGGGTGCACGGCGTTCGTCTCCGCGCAGAACGAGTTCAGCCTGGTGAACCGGGAGAGCGATCGGGAGGTGCTGCCCGCCGCGAAGCGCTTCGGTCTCGGGGTCCTCCCCTTCTTCCCGCTCGCGAACGGGTTGCTGACGGGCAAATTCACGCGGGAGCACTTCCCCGACGACAGCCGGATCATGCGCCAGCGCCCCCACGTCGCCCGCGACGCGGACTGGGACGCGCTCGACGCCTACCGCTCGCTGTGCGAGGAGTGGGGAGCGACCATGCTCGAGGCGACCTTCGGGTGGCTGCTCGGGCACGAGCCGATCACGAGTGTCATCGCGGGTGCGACGACACCCGATCAGGTGCGGCAGAACGCGGCCGCCGGAGAGCGCGGCTTCCGCCCGAACTCCGAGCAGCGGGCGATGATCGATGCCCTCTTCCCGCCGCCCGTGGCGGATCGATAAGCTGGGAGCATGAGCGCAGAAGCCCCGGAATCACCCGTCGTGGAGTTCTACTTCGATCCGATCTGCCCCTGGTGCTGGATGACCAGTCGCTGGGCGTCCGAGGTCGCCGAGGCGCGCGGTTTCGAGATCGACTGGAAGCCGATCAGCCTCGCGATCCTGAACGAGGGGCACGACGCGGGGGATCACGCGGAGGGGCACCGGCAGGGCAAGCGTATGGGCCTCGTGGCCGTGGCCGTCGGTCACAACGCGGGTAACGACGCCGTCGGGCGGCTCTACACGGCGTTCGGGGAGCGGATCCACCCGGGGGCCCGAGACGACTACGACACGATCATCGCGGAGTCGCTCGGCGAGCTGAACCTCGAGCCGTCCCTGAGCGCGGCCGCGGATCGCGAGGAGGCCGATGAGGAGCTCCGCGCCAACACTGCGCACGCGATGGAGATCGCGGGTCCCGACGTGGGCGTCCCGATCATCTCGATCGACGGCGTCGCGTTCTTCGGACCGGTCGTCACGCCGGCCCCCACGGGCGAAGAGGCGTTGCGACTGTGGGACGGGATCTACGCGGCGGCGAGCGTTCCCGGGTTCTACGAGCTCAAGCGCGGGCGCACGAAGGGCCCGCAGTTCTGACGGGCGCTCCGAGCAGCGTTCCGATCGACCGGGCGGCTCCCGGTAGCATGGAATTCATGCGTATCCACGTCGCCACCGATCACGCCGGTCTCGAGTTCAGCAAGCATCTCCAGGAGCATCTCAGCGCGAAGGGCCACGAGGTCGTCGACCACGGCCCCGCCGAATACGACGCGCTCGACGACTATCCCTCGTTCTGCATCAACGCCGCGATCGGCGTCGCACGTGACGAGCGCGAGGGAGTGGACGCGCTCGGCGTCGTTTTCGGCGGCTCCGGGAACGGCGAGCAGATGGCGGCCAACAAGGTCGAGGGGATCCGCGCGGCCCTCGTCTGGAGCGAGTCGACGGCCGTGCTCGCTCGGGAGCACAACAACGCGAACGTCATCTCCATCGGAGCGCGTCAGCACCCCGTGGAGGACGCGATCCGCTTCATCGACCGCTTCATCGAGACTCCGTTCACCGGGGACGAGCGCCACGTCCGGCGCATCGCCCAGCTCGGCGAGTACGAGCGCACGGGCCGCATCGCCGGCAAGCAGGTCGACGAGCTGTAATGCCAGAGGGACACTCCGTACATCGCATCGCCCGTCAGTTCGGGGTGAACTTCGTCGGCACGGCGCCCGAGGTGACGAGCCCGCAGGGCCGTTTCGCGCAGGGGGCGGCGATCCTGAGCGGGCGCGAGATGATGGATGCGCGGGCAGTGGGCAAACAGATGTTCCTCGAGTTCGAGGGGGACCACTGGCTGCGGGTGCACCTCGGCATCTACGGCGCCTGGGACTTCGCGGGCGAGGTCGTGATCGACCCGTCGATTCAGATCCACAACACGAAGTTCGGGCGGGGCCGGCTCGGCCAGACCGGGATGGCCGGTGTCGTGGACAAGGACGGCGAGGACTCCGTGGCGTCGATCGGAGCTCCCCGGCGCGCTCGGGTGCACATGGCCGAGGTCGACCGCGCCGATGCGACGAACGGCGAGTTCCCGCCGGACCCGGTCGGCCAGGTGCGGGTGAGGCTGCTCAACGAGACCGTGTGCGCCGATTTGCGCGGTCCGACCGCGTGCGAGGTGCTCACTCCGGCCGAGGTCGATGCGGTGATCCAGAAGCTCGGGCCGGATCCCGCGAACGCGAACACCGAGGCCGAGAAGCAGCGCTTCATCGAGCGCGCGCACAAGAAGAGGACGCCGGTCGGGCTCGTGCTGATGGATCAGTCGGTCATCGCGGGGATCGGCAACGTGTACCGCGCCGAGATGCTGTTCCGGGCCGGGCTCAACCCGCACACCCCGGCGAACACGCTCGACACGGCGGTCCTCGAGGAGCTCTGGGACGACTGGGCGCACCTGCTCGAGATCGGGATCACGGTCGGCCAGATGATCACGATCGACGGGCTCCAGGGGGAGGCCTATCGCAGGGCTCTCGCTGAGCGCGACGAGCGGCACTGGGTGTACAAGCTCGAGGGCACGCCCTGCAAGCGCTGCGGCACGAACATCGTGCTCGAGGAGTTCGGCGCCCGCAAGCTCTACTGGTGCCCCGGCTGCCAGACGTAGGATCC
>JAPSIU010000390.1 GCA_031178565.1 Leucobacter sp.
AACAACGCCTACTGCCACGATTCCCCGCTGACCTGGCTGAACTGGTCGCACGAGCCATGGCAGAAGGACCTTCTCGCCCATGTCTCGCTGCTGACCCGCCTGCGCGCCGAGAACCGCGCGCTGCGGCCCGCCCGTTACGCCGTGCTCGGTGAGCACGTGCCGGAGGCATCGGAGATGGACTGGTTCGACCAGAACGGCGAGACCATGGAGGTCGAGCAGTGGAACGACCCCCGCAACCGCACCCTCCAGTACGTCGCCACGAGCGAGACGCACGACGGCGAGAGCAACCGGATCCTGCTGATCGTGCACGGAACCGAGACCCCGATCGACGTGCGTCTGCCCGACGGACTCGAGGGGGCGAGCGCCTTCATCTCGCTCTGGTCGAGCGCGGATGAGACGCCGCGAGACGACCGCAGGCGATACCTCCCCGGCGATGTGCTGCCGATCGCCGGCACGTCGATGCAGCTCTTCCGAGTGGAGTGACGCGCACCCACGGGAGCGGTACATTCAAGGTGTGGCAGCACAGACAGCACACGAATCTGCGGGCCTGAGAAGCCCCGCACAGATCCCTCTGCGCCCTGCCGCCGAGACGACCGCGGGCCCCGGCCTGAGAGCCGGGCGGATTCCGCTCTTCTCCCCGACGCCGCACGTTCCTCAGGGCTATCCTGCGAAGGCCTTCGCAGGAGAGGCCGTGCCGTTCGACGTCGTCTCGTTCAGGGAGGGCCACGATCTCATAGGTGTGCACCTGAGACTGTCCTCCCCCGCGGGTGACGAGACGCTGCACCGCCTCACCCCGCTCGCGGACGGCACCGACCGATGGCGCACCACCGTGGCGATGGATCTGGCGGGCGACTGGCGCTACCGCTTCGAATCGTTCGCAGACGACTACGCCACGTGGGCGCACGCCGCCGACGTGAAGGCCGCCGCCGGCGTCGACATCTGGGTGATGTGCGCGCTGGGCGTGCGGCTGCTCGCAGCCGCGGCGAAGGAGCAGGATCGCTCCGCAGGCGAGACCCGGATGCTGAAGGCCGCCGCGACGAGACTGAGGAAGGCCCAGAAGGCGTCGGATGCCGAGACGCTGCGGGATGTCGCGACCGACGCCGCTCTCGCGGCCGCCTTCGCCGCTCGACCGCTGTCCTCACTCGGGTCTGTAACCGACTGGCTCCCCCTGCGCGTCGAGCGCGCACTGGCCGGGGTCGGCGCCTGGTACGAGTTCTTCCCCCGCTCCGAGGGCGCCACACGGCGCAAGGACGGGTCCGTGAAGAGCGGCACCTTCCGCACGGCAGCGAAGCGGCTGCCCGGTGTCGCGGGGATGGGCTTCGACGTCATATACCTCGTCCCCATCCACCCGATCGGCACGACCAACCGCAAGGGACGCAACAACACCCTGACGACAGAGCCGGGAGATCCCGGTTCGCCGTACGCGATCGGCTCCTCCGACGGCGGACACGACGCGATCCATCCCGAACTGGGCACCGAGCGGGACCTGCGGGCGTTCATCCGCGCGGCTGCGAAGGAGGGGCTCGAGGTCGCGCTCGATCTCGCTCTGCAGGCGTCACCGGATCATCCGTGGGTGTCCGAGCACCCGGAGTGGTTCACGACGCTGCCCGACGGCACGATCGCGTACGCCGAGAATCCGCCGAAGAAGTACCAGGACATCTACCCGATCAACTTCGACAACGACCCCGCCGGAAGCTATGCCGAGATGCTGCGGGTCGTCATGCACTGGGTGAGGCTGGGTGTGAAGATCTTCCGGGTGGACAACCCGCACACCAAGCCGCTGCAGTTCTGGGAGTGGCTGATCGCCGAGGTGAACGCCGAGGACCCCGACGTCATCTTCCTCGCCGAGGCCTTCACGCGCCCTGCGGTGATGCGCGCGCTCGCAGCAGTGGGATTCCAGCAGAGCTACTCGTACTTCACCTGGCGCAACACGAAGGCGGAGCTCGAGGAGTTCCTCACCTCGGTGTCGCACGAGACCAGCGACTACATGCGACCCAACCTGTTCGTGAACACGCACGACATCCTCACCGAGTACCTGCAGTACGGCGGGCGGGCCGCATACCGCATCCGGGCGTGCATCGCCGCGACCGCGGCTCCGATCTGGGGCGTGTACGCCGGCTACGAACTGGTCGAGAACGTCGCCAGGCCCGGCTCTGAGGAGAACATCGACAACGAGAAGTACGAGTACAAGTTCCGCGACTGGGACGGCGCCGAGGAGCGCGGTGAATCCCTCGCGCCCCTTCTGCGGCGCCTGAACGAGATCCGCCGTGAGCACCCCACGCTCGGCCAGCTGCGCAACTTCTCGACGCACTGGAGCGACGACGACGCCGTTCTCGTCTACTCCAAGCATCTGGATGCCGCGTTCACCGGAACCGGTCGGGCCGACACCCTCATCGTCGTGGCGAACGTCGACCCGCACTCCGTACGTGAGACGACCGTGCATCTCGACACCATGATCTGGGGTGTCGAGCCCGGCGAGGAGTTCGAGGTCGAGGATCTGCTCACCGGAGCGCTGTGGACCTGGACCGACCACAACTACGTGCGACTCGACGCGTTCGCCGAGCCGGTGCACATCCTCAAGGTGAAGGAGCGAACATGAGCTATCTCGAGGACGTATCCACCTCGGCGGAATGGATCGCCGTGGCGCAGTCCACCCATCATGATCCCCACGCCCTCCTCGGCGCGCACCCGCGCACCGATTCGGTCGGGCGCACCAGCACGACCATCCGTGCCCGTCGACCGCTGGCAGAGACGGTGCAGGCCGTCTTCGAGGACGGGACCCGGCTCG
>JAPSIU010000066.1:0-8888 GCA_031178565.1 Leucobacter sp.
CGGGGAATTCACCCTGACAGGGTACCCGGACCGCGGGGCGGGGCGCCCCGCCCCGGGGGGGCGGGCCCGCCCCGGGGGGGCCCGGGCGCCCCCCCCCGGGCGCGCGCCGGGGGGGGGGGGGTGCCCCCGCCGCCCCCCCCCCCCACGCCGGGGCGGACGCGCGGGGACGGCCGGGAGGACGCACGGGATAGCCGGGCGGACGCACGGGACGGCCGGGCGGACACACGGCCGGGGCTGAGAAGCGATCAGGATCGGAGAAGTTCACCGTCGGCGGCTCCCAGTAGTCTTTCCCCATGACCGACGAACGCACCGCTCCGCACCCCGCCGACACGCACGATCGCATCACGGTGCAGGGGGCGCGGGAGCACAATCTGAAGGACGTCTGGGTGGAACTGCCGAAGCGCAGGCTCACCGTGTTCACCGGGGTCTCGGGGTCGGGGAAGAGCTCGCTCGTCTTCGGCACGATCGCGGCCGAGTCCCAGCGGCTCATCAACGAGACCTACAGCGCCTTCGTCCAGGGGTTCATGCCGAGCCAGAGCCGCCCCGACGTCGACGTGCTCGAGGGACTGACGACCGCGATCGTGGTGGACCAGGAGCGCATGGGCGCGAACCCCCGCTCGACGGTCGGCACCGCGACCGACGTGAACGCGATGCTGCGGATCGTGTTCTCGCGGCTCGGCGAGCCCCGGATCGGATCGCCGAACGCGTTCTCGTTCAACGTCGCGTCGATCAGCGGCGCCGGGGCGGTCACCCTGGAGAAGGGCGGCAAGCAGGTCAAGGAGCGGCGGAGCTTCGAGATCCTCGGCGGCATGTGTCCGAAGTGCGAGGGCCGCGGCAGCGTGAGCGACTTCGACCTCGACGAGCTCTACGACGCCGAGAAGTCTCTCTCGGGAGGGGCGCTCAAGGTTCCCGGCTACAGCATGGACGGCTGGTGGGGCCGGCTCTTCGCCGACCTCTTCGACATGGGCAAGCCGATCCGCGACTACACCGAGCAGGAGCTCGACGACCTGCTCTACAAGGAGCCGACCAAGATCAAGGTGGAGGGCGTCAACCTCACCTACGAGGGCCTGATCCCGCGCATTCAGAAGTCGATGCTGTCGAAGGACCGTGAGGCCATGCAGGCGCACATCCGCGCCTTCGTGGATCGGGCGATCGTGTTCACGGCCTGCCCCGCCTGCGACGGCACCCGCCTCAACGAGACCGCCCGCTCCTCGAAGGTGCGGGGCATCAACATCGCCGAGGCCTGCGCGATGCAGATCAGCGATCTCGCCGAGTGGGTGCGCGGGATCGAGGATCCGGGGATGGCTCCCCTCATCGCGAAGCTTCTCGACACCCTCGACTCGTTCGTGCAGATCGGGCTCGGGTACCTCTCGCTCGACCGGCCGACCGGCACGCTCTCGGGCGGCGAGTCGCAGCGCACGAAGATGATCCGGCACCTCGGATCGGCCATCACCGACGCCACCTACGTCTTCGACGAGCCGTCGATCGGGCTGCACCCGCACGACATCCAGCGGATGAACGGCCTCCTGCTCCGTCTGCGCGACAAGGGCAACACCGTTCTCGTGGTCGAGCACAAGCCGGAGATGATCGCGATCGGCGATCACGTGGTCGATCTCGGGCCCGGGGCCGGAGTGAACGGGGGCGAGATCTGCTTCGAGGGCACCGTCGACGGGCTGCGCGCCTCCGGCACGCTCACCGGCAGGCACCTCGACGACCGTGCGCACCTGAAGGACGCGGTGCGGGAGCCGAGCGGCGCACTCGAGGTGCGCGGGGCGGATCTGCACAACCTGCAGAGCGTCGACGTGGACATCCCGCTCGGGGTGCTGTGCGTGATCACGGGCGTGGCGGGCTCGGGGAAGAGCTCGCTGATCCGCGGATACGTGTCGAAACGGGAGGGCGTCGTCTCGGTCGACCAGGGTGCGATCAAGGGCTCGCGGCGCTCGAACCCCGCGACGTACACGGGCCTGCTGGATCCCGTGCGCACGGCGTTCGCGAAGGCCAACGGCGTGAAGCCGGCGCTCTTCAGCGCGAACTCGGAGGGCGCGTGCCCCGAGTGCAAGGGCGCCGGCGTGATCTACACCGACCTCGGCATGATGGCGACGATGGAGAGCGTGTGCGAGGTGTGCGAGGGCAAGCGCTTCGCCGCCGCGGTGCTCGAGTACACGCTCGGCGGGAGGAACATCGCCGAGGTGCTCGACCTGAGCATGACGGAGGCCCGCGAGTTCTTCCTCTCCGCCGAATCGAAGGTCCCCAAGGCGGCGAAGATCCTCGAGCGCCTCGTGGACGTCGGCCTCGGCTACCTGACGCTCGGCCAGCCGCTCTCGACCCTCTCGGGCGGAGAGCGGCAGCGGCTGAAGCTCGCGATCCACATGATCGAGGATGCCGACGTCTACGTGCTCGACGAGCCGACGACCGGCCTGCACCTCGCCGACGTCGAGCAGATGCTCGGGCTCCTCGATCGCCTGGTCGACGCGGGCAAGAGCGTCATCGTGATCGAGCACCACCAGGCAGTGATGGCGCACGCCGACTGGATCGTCGACATCGGTCCCGGCGCGGGCCAGCAGGGCGGGCGGATCGTGTTCGAGGGCACGCCCCGCGACCTCGTCTCCGCGAAGTCGACCCTCACCGGCGAGCACCTCGCGGAGTACGTCGGAGCGCGGCCCTGAGGTTCTGACCGCCCGGTACTTACCCGGGCAGCGCGGAGACTGGCCGCTGCACCGGATCCGGAGCCGACGGCAGCTCGTTCAACGCCCGGATCAAACGGTGCAGGTCGCCGACCGAGCGCTGCCGCGGGGTCAGCACGATCCGGGGCAGTTCGAGGAGATCCCTGTCTGCCCGCTCCGCCTCGAGCGGCTCCGTGCGCTCGATCCGCCCTTCGCGGCACAGCCCCGAGAAGCGCTCGCCGAGGTCGTCGATCTCGGCGTCGCTCGGCTCGGCCCGCAGTCGCAGCACGAGGCGGTCGTCGACCCAGCGCAGGGAGTCGTAGTTGCGCCAGAAGCCGGTGACCTCCGCGATCGCGGCCTCGACCGAGTCCGTCACGAGCACACGATCGAGATCATCGACCGAGATGAGGCCCGATCCCGCCAGCTCCTCGGTGACGAAGCGCGCGAACCCTCTCCAGAACGTACCGCCGGGCCGGTCGAGCAGGACGATGGGTACGGGAACGGCCTTGCCGGTCTGCTGGAGGGTGAGCAGCTCGAAGGTCTCGTCCATCGTGCCGAAGCCGCCGGGAAGGCAGATGAAGCCGCGCGACTCCTTCACGAGCATGAGCTTGCGTGTGAAGAAGTACTTCATCGACACGAGGCGCCCCTCCTCCGTGACGACCGAGTTCGGATGCTCCTCGAACGGCAGCTGGATCGACACCCCGAGCGACCGGTCGCTTCCGGCCCCCGTGACCGCGGCCTCCATGATCCCCGGTCCCGCCCCGGTGACGACCATCCACCCGCGCTCCGCGAGGTCCTGCGCCACCCCCTCCGCCGCGTTCCAGAGCGGGTCGTGCGCCTGGATGCGGGCGGACCCGAAGATCGTCGCCTTGGGGATCTCGGAATACGGGGTGAACAGGCGGAACGCCGCCCGCATCTCCTCGAGCGCCGAGGTGGCGATCTTGAGATCGAGACGCCGGGCGCCGTCCTGTCCGAGCCCGATCCCGCTGGCGAGGATCCGCCGGATCAGGCCCCGCTGGGCGGTGATCCCCGCGTCGGCGATGAGCTGGTTCAGCGCCTCGGACAGTGCCTCGTCGTTCATCGTCTGCTCCACGCCTCAAGTCTAGGCGGGACCCGGAGGCGGACGTTCGGCGGGGCGCCCGGCGAGCCGCTCCGCGATGATCCGCGCGTTCCGGCGTAGGCTGGGCGTATGCCCTCCCGGCGCGCCCACGTCTCCCCGCAGAGTTCGCACGGTCAGCTCGCGGCCGCCCTCGCGGCGCTGCGCGAGGAGCACGGCGTGCCCGACGGCTTTCCCGAGCCGGTGCTCGCGGAGGCCGCACAGGCGGCGCAGCAGGCTGCAGCGGGAGTGAAGACGGATCTGCACTCGGTGCCGTTCGCGACGCTCGACCCGGCGGGATCCCGCGATCTCGATCAGGCCTTCCACCTGGAGCGCCGCGGCGACGGGTTCCGAGTGAGGTACGCGATCGCCGATGTGCCGGCCTTCGTCCGACCGGGTGGCGCGATCGACGCCGAGGCCCGCCGCCGCGGGCAGACGCTCTACCTGCCGGACGGCTCCGTGCCGCTGCACCCGCCCGTGCTCAGCGAGGGGCGCGCCTCGCTGCTCCCCCGCGAGGATCGGACGGCCTACGTCTGGACGGTCGACCTCGACGGCTCGGGCGCGGTCGGAAGCGCACGGCTCGAACGCGCTCTGATCCGTTCCCGAGAACAGCTCGACTACCGGGGAGCGCAGCGGCTCGTGGACGCCCGACGCGCCGAAGGTCCACTCGCCCTGCTGCCCGAGGTGGGCGGGCTGAGGATCGCGCAGGAGCGGGCCCGCGGCGGTGCGAGCCTCAACCTGCCCGACGAGGAGATCGTCCAGGGCCCCGACGGGTACTCGATCGAGCGGCGGTTCCCGCTGCCCGTCGAGGAGTGGAACGCGCAGCTCTCGCTGCTCGTCGGCATGATCGCGGGCGAGATGATGCTCGAGGCCCGGGTCGGAATCCTCCGGACGATGCCGCCTCCGACTCCCGACGCGCTCGCGGAGTTCCGCGCGGCGGTGGCGGCACTGGGGACGCCCTGGCCCGCCGGCCGGCCCTACGGCGAGTACCTGCACGGACTGGATCCGGCGCTGCCGCAGACCCCGGCCGTGCTGCACGCCGCTGCCTCGCTCTTCCGCGGCGCCGACTACACCGCGTTCGACGGGTCCCTGCCCGAACAGGCGGTGCAGGCCGCCATCGCCGCGCCGTACGCCCACGTGACCGCGCCGCTCAGACGACTGGTCGACCGCTGGGGTCTCATCGTCTGCGAAGCGCTCTGCGAGGGGCTTCCGATTCCGGAGTGGGTGCGGGAGAGTCTCGCCGAGCTCCCCGGCATCATGGAAGCATCGGGGCAGCGCGTCTCGCGGATCACCTCCGCCGCGCTCGACCGGGTGGAGGCGGCGCTGCTGCGCGATCGCATCGGGGAGACCCTCCCCGCGATCGTCATCGAGGCTCGCGGGGACCGGACCCGGGTGCAGCTCACGGATCCGCCGGTCACAGCCTCGCTCGAGGGGTCGGCAGCCGCTGCCGGTTCGCCGGTGCGGGTGAGGGTCGTGAGCGCCGAGGTGGCGTCCGGCGCGATCCGCCTCGCCCTCGCGGAGGAGCCGGAGCTCCGCGCGGCTCGCGTCTAGCTCGCGGCACCGGTCCGCCGGTCGCGTCGCCGCAGGTGCGCCTGCACTCCGGGGCTCCGGCGCGAATCCCTAGACCGTGACGACCTCGGGCGCTCCGCTCTCGCCCGCGGGCATCTCGGCCGCGATCCGATTCGCCTCCTGGATGAGGGTCGCCACGATCTCGCTCTCGGGCACAGTCTTGATGACCTCGCCCTTCACGAAGATCTGGCCCTTGCCATTGCCCGATGCGACGCCGAGGTCGGCCTCGCGCGCCTCGCCCGGGCCGTTCACGACGCAGCCCATGACGGCGACGCGCAGCGGAACGCTCATCCCCTCGAGCCCCTTGGTGACCTCCTCGGCCAGCGTGTACACGTCGACCTGCGCGCGCCCGCACGAGGGGCAGGACACGATCTCGAGCTTGCGCTCGCGGAGATTCAGCGACTGCAGGATCTGGAGACCGACCTTGACCTCCTCGACGGGCGGAGCCGAGAGGGATACCCGGATCGTGTCTCCGATGCCCTCGGAAAGCAGGATACCGAAGGCGGTCGCGCTCTTGATCGTGCCCTGGAACGCGGGCCCCGCCTCGGTGACGCCGAGGTGGAGCGGCCAGTCGCCGCGCTCGGCGAGCCGGCGGTAGGCCTTCACCATCACGATCGGGTCGTTGTGCTTGACCGAGATCTTGAAGTCGTGGAAGTCGTGCTCCTCGAACAGCGAGGCCTCCCAGACGGCGCTCTCGACGAGCGCCTCGGGAGTGGCCTTGCCGTACTTCTGAAGCAGGCGAGGATCGAGGGATCCGGCGTTCACGCCGATGCGGATAGAGACGCCCGCAGCCTTCGCCCGACGCGCGATCTCGCCCACCTGGTCGTCGAACTTGCGGATGTTGCCCGGGTTCACGCGGACCGCCGCGCACCCGGCGTCGATCGCCGAGTAGACGTAGTTCGGCTGGAAGTGGATGTCGGCGATCACCGGGATCTGGCTCTTCTTCGCGATGATCGGCAGCGCCTCGGCGTCGTCCCGCGACGGGCACGCGACGCGAACGATGTCGCAGCCCGATGCGGTGAGCTCCGCGATCTGCTGCAGGGTCGCGTTGATGTCGGTCGTCGGCGTCGTGGTCATCGACTGCACCGATACCGGGGCGTTTCCGCCCACCATGACCGAACCGACCCGGATCTCGCGGGACTTGCGTCTCGGCGCGAGGACCTCGGGGACCTTCGGCATTCCCAAATTGACTGCTGCCACGGGAACGATTGTACCGGCGTCCCCTGGGCCTCACCGGGGAGCCCGCCCAGGCTCTCGGCGAGCGCAGCGGGGGACGTCGGTCTCCCGTCGCGCGACTCAGTACGTCGGCGCCGCGGGAAGCCCGAAGTAGTCCTCGAGGTTCACGACCCCGCGCGCGTGCATGTCCTCGGACACCGCCGTGCCGACGTAGCGGAAGTGCCAGGGCTCGTAGATGAAGCCGACGGTCGGCTCCTGCCCCGCGTCGTACCGCAGGATGAAGCCGAAGCGGTGCGCGTTCGCGCGGAGCCACTGTCCGGCCCCGGTGTCTCCGAAGCAGCTCTCGAAGGCGCACCCCGACCCGTCGTCCAGGTCGGCGGCGAGCCCCGTCTGATGCTCGGAGTGCCCGGGTCGCGCCGAATAGGTCTCGGCGGCCGCGACCCCGTCGCGTGCGGCGTAGCTCTCGAACAGGGAGGTCTGAGTGCCGTAGCTGCGGTACGCGCTCGTGATCACGAACGGCACTCCCGCGGCCGACGCCTCCGCGTACATCGCTTCGAGCGCCGTCGCGGCCTCGGCGCGCAGCGGCTGTCCGTTCGTGTTCGGGATCCCCGCGGGCATGCGCAGATCGGTCGGCTCCCAGCCGATCGGGTTGAGCGGGCGCTGCTTGTTCACGACGACGGTGATCGCGGCGGGATCGCCGGAGGCGGCACCGGCCTTCGCCTCTTCCGCCGCCTTCGCCTGTGCGGCCGCGACCGCCGCCTCGTGCTCGGTGCGGACGGTGTCGAGTGCGGCCGCGAGCGCCGTCGTCGCTGTGGCGGCGTCCGGCAGCGCCGCCTCCGCTGCAACGCCACTCGCGTCGGCGAGGGCCTGCAGCGACTCCGGCGATGCCTCGGTGAGCGTCTGCGCCTGGGTCGCGGCCCCCGCGACGAGCGTCTCGCGAGCCGTATCCGCAGCGGCCGCGAGTGCTTCGCGCTGCTCCGTCACGACGCGCAGCGACTCGTCCGCGCCCTCCTGCGCGCGTTCGCGCGCGGCGAGGGCGGCCTCGATCGCCGAGGTGGCCTCGCGGAGCTCTGCGACGCCCTCTGGATCGGCGACCTTCCGCGGCAGCTCCGTTCCCGCCCCTCCGAGATCGCCGAGCGCCTCGCGCGCCTCGGATCCCGCGGTCACCGATGCCGCGAGAGCGGCCTTCGGCTCCGCTCCGACCAGTGCTTCGGGCAGCGCCTCCGAGAACGCGCTCGCCGCGGCGAGCTCTTCGTCGAGGCCGGCGACGGCGTCGGCGAGCTGCGACGCCCCGGCCGCCTCGTCCGAGGGCGTCTCCCACCGCTCGAGCGCCGCCTCGTAGTCGGCGCGGGCCTCGCGTCCGGCAAGAGCCTGCGTCGTACCGAAGACCCCGAGTGCCGCCACGAGCACCGCTGCCACCGCCCCAACCGTCCAGCCGAGGCGACGCCTGCGGCGGCGGGCCCCGTCGTTCGACGCGGGAGTCGTGGACGCGGGTGCGGGATCGGGTGTCGGGCTCTGCGAAGTCATCCGAATCATTCTAAGCAGGTCGTCCTGAGCCCGGTTCACGGGCGAGCCGGGACGGGCGGCGAGCCGCCCGCGCTAGCCGAACAGCGAGACGGGTTTGACGATGTCGGCGTACATGAGCAGCACGCTCATGGAGCCGAGCACGATCACGACGGCGAACGTCACCGGCACCATCTTCGCGGTGTCGATGGGGCCCGGATCCGGCTTGCGCCGCAGTCGCGCGATCCCCCGCTTCGCCCCCTCGTAGAGGGCTCCCGCGACGTGCCCGCCGTCGAGCGGCATGAGCGGCACGAGGTTGAACACGAACAGCGCGACGTTGAGGGAGCCGAGCAGCCCGAACATCGACTGCACCCGCGCGGCGACCGGCGCCTCGTCGAGGCTCGCGATCTCGCCGGCGAGGCGCCCGACGCCCACGACGCTGATCGGCCCGTTCGGGTCCCGCTCCTCGGCGCCGAACGCCGCGTTCCAGATATCGACCATGCGCTCCGGCAGCCGCACGATGACCCCGGCCACCTGCGCGACGTTCTCGCCGACGAACGACGGCACGGCGGTGATCGGCTGCCGAACGGTCTCCGAGGCGGGGGTCGCTCCGATCATGCCGACGGACTCCGTGACCGGCTCGCCGCTCGCGCCGGTGACGGCCCGGCCGTTCGCATCCGTCACGACGCGTTCGTTGGCGACGGGGGTGATCCTCGCGCTCTGCTCGACGCCGTCGCGAACGAATCCGATGTTCAGGCTCTTCCCGGGCGAGGCGCTCACGAGTCCGCGGAACTGCTCCCAGCTGTCGATCGGCGTGCCGTCCACCTCGACCACGCGGTCCCCGGGGCGGTGCCGACAGAATGGGCGACGATGTACCGCCC